>NZ_AJQF01000380.1:0-3506 GCF_000261705.1 Bradyrhizobium genomosp. III
GCTGTCGTCCCCGCGAAAGCGGGGAACCATAACCACAGGGAGCAGATATGGAGCGAGCGGGCAACTCCGAGTCTTCGCCAAACCCGATCCTGTGGTTATGGATCCCGGATCAGCGCTCCGCTCCCGGCAACGCGACGCGTTGCCAAGAGCTCCGCTTGTCCGGGACGACAGCGGAGGTTTGCGCGGTTGATGTAGAAGGTCAGCATCGAGAGCGCGCTTCGCACTCGTCCGCACGGCGCCGCGCTTGGTGCTCGTCGTCCTGCGCAAGGCTGTTTTGCGGGATTGTGTCGTCTTTCTGACATGAGCCATGCGTCAAGTCCTTGCTGCTCCATCGGAAACGAGCGGTACGAAGGGCGTTCCCGTGGGAACCCGGCCTCGCCGCAGACGTTGTCGCAGGTGGCAGGCGGAATGCCGCACCCCGATGATCGGATCAACCCGTCCACATCATGTGAACCGGGGGCGCTTCCATTGATCAGACACAACAACCCGATGGAATTGCAGCAAAGCCCAGCGCCGAACTATGCTCCTGTGGTCGCGGTAGCCGCGGCCGATCGCATCGTCGAGACCAGTATCCCCGCGCGGCTCGACGCGCTGCCCTGGAGCGGCTTTCACACTCGCGTCGTGCTGGCGCTCGGCATCACCTGGATCCTCGACGGACTCGAGGTGACGCTGGCCGGTGCGCTCTCCGGTGCGCTGAAGCAGAGCCCGTCGCTGCAATTCACCAATCTCGATCTCGGCATTGCCAATTCCGCCTATCTCGCCGGCGCCGTGCTCGGTGCGCTCGGCTTCGGCTGGCTGACCGACCGCATCGGCCGCAAGAAGCTGTTCTTCATCACGCTGGCACTCTATCTCTCGGCGACGGCCGCGACCGCTCTGTCATGGAATGTCGCGAGCTACGCGCTGTTTCGTTTCCTCACCGGTGCCGGCATCGGCGGCGAATACACCGCGATCAACTCGACCATCCAGGAGCTAGTGCCGGCGCGCTATCGCGGCTGGACCGATCTCGTCATCAACGGCAGTTTCTGGATCGGGGCCGCAATGGGCGCGGTGGCGTCGATCGTGCTGCTGGATCCTGCCGTGATCAACCCCGATCTCGGCTGGCGCCTGGCTTATCTCATCGGCGCGACCGTCGGCCTCGTCGTGCTCTTGATGCGGATGTGGATTCCGGAGAGTCCGCGCTGGCTGATGATCCATGGCCGCCCCGATCAGGCCCACGCAATCGTCGACGAGATCGAACGCTCGGTGATCGGACACGACCAGGATACGAGCGACGGACGCTTCACAAAGATCCGGCTGAAGATGCGCGATCACACGCCGATCCGCGAGGTCGTGCACACGCTGTTCTCGGCATATCGCCAGCGCGCGCTGGTCGGCCTCGTGCTGATGAGTGCGCAGGCCTTCTTCTACAATGCCATCTTCTTCACTTTCGCGCTGGTGCTGACCGATTTCTACGGCATCAGCGCCGATCATGTCGGCTGGTACCTGCTCCCCTTCGCCGCCGGCAATTTCCTTGGGCCCCTGCTGCTCGGCCGGCTGTTCGATACGCTCGGGCGCCGCATCATGATCATGTTCACCTATGGCGTGTCGGGCCTGTTGCTGGCGATCTCGGGCTATCTGTTCTCCATCGGCGTCCTCTCGGCGCAGGGGCAGACCATCGCCTGGATGGTGATCTTCTTCTTCGCCTCGCCGGCCGCGAGCGCGGCCTATCTCACCGTCAGCGAGACCTTTCCGCTCGAAGTTCGCGCGCTGGCGATCGCGGTGTTCTACGCGGTCGGCACCGGCATCGGCGGCGTGATCGGGCCGGCGCTGTTCGGCGTGCTGATCGACACGGGATCGCGCACCAGCGTGTTCGCCGGCTATCTGCTGGGGTCAGCCCTGATGATCGCGGCCGCGATCGTGGCGTGGCGCTATGCCGTCCCTGCGGAGCGCAAATCGCTCGAACAAATCGCGCGGCCGCTCGCCTTTATGGAGTAGACTGATGAAATCGGAATTTGCAGAAATAGCGTTGGACCAGAAGCGCACCATGCCGGACGACGAAGCACCCGATGCGGTGCCGGTGCCGCATGCGCTGGTGCCGCATCTCGACGAGATCGCGATTCTGCTCGACATCGACGGCACGCTGCTCGACCTGATGCCGACGCCGCGCGAAGTGTGGGTGCCGCCGGGCCTGTCGGACACGCTGAATCGGCTGACCGAGCGCACCTCCGGCGCGCTGGCGCTGGTCAGCGGCCGCTCGCTCAACGACATCGACCTGATCTTCGCACCCGATGTGTTCCGCGCCGTCGCCGGCCACGGCGCGGAGATGCGGCTGTCGATCGACAATGAGGCCGATGACGTGCACGCCCCGCCGCTGGACAAGGAGCTGAAGCGGCGCCTGGCCGCCATCGCCAAGCTTTCGCCCGGCATTTTGCTCGAGGACAAGGGGTATTCGCTCGCGCTGCATTACCGCCTCGCCCCGCACGCGGAGAAAGCGATCTACGAATCGGTCTCGGTGATCCGCGCCGACCTGCCCAATGCGCCGATCGAAGTGCTGCCCGGCAAGTTCGTCTGCGAGATCAAGCATTCCGGATTCACCAAGGCGACCGGCGTGCGCGAGCTGATGAAGCGGGAGCCGTTCAAAGGACGGCGTCCGATCTTCATCGGTGACGACGTCACCGATGAAACCGTGTTCGCGATCATGCCCGACATGGATGGGCTTGCCTTCTCCGTCGGTCGCCGTGCCATGGGCGTGAATGGCCATTTCGACGCGCCGAGCGATGTGCGTGCGTTCCTTGCCCGCCTGCTCGACCCGAGGTGAAATAAAGGCAAGGCCGCGTCGCAGACATGATGCTTTGGGAACGGCGCCGTCGCGCGCCGCTATGCGTGCTGCGCAACATGGCCGCATACGCTGACTTTGCAACGAAATCTCGAGTTCCCGAAGCGAAACCAGTTCCAACGCGCGTGCCCGATTTTGGTTTCAATTGGTTGAAACGATGACAGGAACCATATTGATGAACGGCAGTTAAACGGGGTGGAATGAAACAGGAGGGGACGACCTGTGAATTTAGTCGTCGTTTCGAATCGCGTCGCGCGCGGCAAGCCTAACGAGCCCATGACGGGCGGCCTCGCGGCGGCCTTGTTGCCGGTGGTGGAACATTCGGGCGCGATCTGGGTGGGTTCTTCGGGCCGTGTGCGTGACGGCCATCAGAAGGAGCCGTTCGCGGAGATCGAAGCGCTCGGATCGGGCGCGATTGCGACGTTGGACCTGCCGGCGGCGCATTACGGCGGCTATTACGAAGGCTTTGCCAATTCGGCGCTGTGGCCCGCGCTGCATTCGCGCAGCGATTTGATCCGCGTCTCGCGCGACGATTACGTCAGCTATCGCGAGGTCAACGCCTTCATGGCGCGCGCCTTGATGCGCTTCCGAAAAGCCAAGACCGCGTTCTGGGTTCAGGATTATCATTTCCTCGCGCTCGGCGCCGAACTGCGTGATCTCGGCGTCGACGATCCGATCGGCTTTTTTCTTC
>NZ_AJQF01000381.1:0-53128 GCF_000261705.1 Bradyrhizobium genomosp. III
CGGTCGCCGCGGTGATGCAGGGCGTGCCCAATCATCGCGAGCTGATCACGGCAATGCTGGCCTACGATCTGCTCGGCTTCCAGACCGAGGAGGATTGCCAGAATTTTCTCGGCTACGTCGCGAGCGAGCTTGGCCTCGCCGTCGAGGACGGCGTTGCGATTTCGCAGCATGGCCGCACCCGCTGCGAGGTCTTCCCGATCGGAATCGATGCGGAGAAGTTTGCGCAATACGCGGCGAAATCGGCCTCGCATCCCGACGTGTCGCGGCTGCGGCGCAGCCTCAATGGCGAGCGCCTCGCGATCGGTGTCGACCGGCTCGACTATTCGAAGGGCCTCGTCAACCGCATCAGCGCGTTCGACCGGCTCTGGACCGAACAGCCGCAATTCTTGCGCAGCATCTCGCTGCTGCAGATCGCCAACCCCTCGCGCGGCGGCATCGAAGCCTATGGCAATCTGCAGAACGATGTCGCGCGCCTCGTCACCGACGTCAACGGCCGCCACGGCGAGGTCGACTGGACGCCGATCCGCTATTTGAACAAGGGCTTCAGCCAGGCGGTGCTCGCAGGGCTCTACCGGACCGCGCAGATCGGCGTGGTGACGCCGCTGCATGACGGCATGAACCTCGTCGCCAAGGAATATGTCGCCGCGCAGAACCCGGCCGATCCCGGCGTGCTGGTGCTGTCGAAATTCGCAGGCGCGGCCAACGAGCTCGATGCCGCGCTGGTCGTCAATCCGCACGACATCGACGGCATGGCCCGCGCGATCGCGATCGCCGCCGCGATGCCGCTCACCGAGCGCAAGATGCGCTGGGACGCGATGATGAAGAAGCTGCGCGGCCACACCATCCAGCAATGGTCGGCCGATTTCGTCGCCGAGCTCGAGAAGTGCCGGACGGAGAAGGCCGCTGTCACCCCGCTCGCCACGCAGCCGCCGCAGGCTCTGCGCTGGCTGAAGTCGGCGATCTCAGGCGTAAGGCTGATATAGGATTCCGCGTCATGGCCGGGCTTGTCCCGGCCATCCACGTCTCACCCCAAGTCCTTAAGAACGTGGATGCCCGGGACAAGCCCGGGCATGACGGCGTACGACTGCGGCCTCAATAGCAATACGACACCCCATCCAGAATGGCGCATTGCCGCTTGTTCGGCGCGTTGGGATCGTCCATCGGCGCCATGCCCTTGCCCTGGCCGACGAACACGCCGGGCCCGACATGCACCGAGCTCTTGTTGCCGATGATCACGCTCGGATGCGGCGTCGAGCTCGAGCGCGTGCCGTCCGGCCAGATGATGGCGTCGCCCGACAGCACCCCGCGCCGGCCGTCGTTGCAGCTGACATCGACCCCCTGCCGGGTGCAGACCTGGGCGGCGGCGGGCACGGCGAAGGCGGAGCCAAGGGCCGAAATCAGGCCAAGGGCGACGATGGTGCTGCGGATGGTCATGGCGTCCCCGGTCGTGTCTGCTGTTCTCAGGTGAATCGTCGCGCCAAACCCGTCACCGGTTCAGCCGGCAAGCCGGTCAAGGCATCTGCCACGCCAGATATTATCCCGTAAATACAATATCTTACGGAAAATTCACCCGATTTCCCCGCGATCCCTTGCAAAATCATCGGCGCCCCTTCAAGAGAGGGCGCTCCGGAGAGATGGCCGAGTGGCTTAAGGCGCACGCTTGGAAAGCGTGTGTGCGGGAAACCGTACCGTGGGTTCGAATCCCACTCTCTCCGCCATGATCACTGAAATCATTGCTGAATTTTCAGCGTCGGCGTGAAATCCCCGGCGAAACCCCCGGCTTGGCGACGGCCCGCGGGCCCGCTCTTGGACACGCTTCGTCCGCAAGATGTTCTTAACAGCCCGAACTCGCCACCCGGTGTCGCACGGGGCAAAGAATCGTTGTGGTTGTGATAAGTCCTTCTCGTTGCGGAGAAGAAGGAATCAGTCCCGTGAAACGCCTGGAAGTTTTGGACCTTTTCGAGCTGGCCGAAACCCTGGCTGAATGCCGCCCCAATTTGGATGGTGAGCGGAAAGGGCTAGACGTATTCTTTGCATGTAATCGACTCGAGACGTCATTCCGAAAGTTCGAAGCCGACCAGGCAGCCTTCCCACTTACGCGAGACAGCGCAAGACAGGTCATCAACGCGCTGCGCGAGGTCTTGAATAACTATTTCTATGATGGGCCCGGACGTAGCAAGTTTAAGGCCGGCTTAGATTTGGACCAGGATTTTGCAACTTGGCCGCTTTACTCGCTCCGGACCAAGCTTGATGAGTTTCGCCATGTTCTTAGTGCCGAGTGTCGCAACTCAGAGACCTACTTTGTTGAGAAGAAGGTCGGCTTTGATGTTCCGACATTGCTCCATAGTGCCCAAGAAAATCTTCACAGCTCAATACATCCCTATGTTCCGGATGCTGCTCTTGCGGAAATTCGACAGGCTGGCCGCTGCCTAGCTTTGGAGAGCTTTACGGCTTGTGGTTTCCACACCCTACGTGGGTTGGAGGTTGTCATGTCCGCTTACTACAAGGCCGTGAGCGGAAAGGAAAAGGGCTTCCGTAGTTGGCATGACTACATCGAGGCCCTTGAGGAGCTAGCAGCGCAGGCGAAGGAAAGTAATGCCAGTTATCCTTCGCCTAAAGTCGCATCAATGCTGGATAGAATGAGGCAGTTGGATCGAAACCCCTTGATGCATCCAAGCGACTCTCTGGACGAGATGGCGGCGGATACGCTGTTCAAGCTCGGCATCGTTACCATCACTGAGCTGGCGAAGGATTTACGCGACATGGCCGGCCAGTCTGAGCTTAAACTGGTGACGGCAGCGAGTGCATAGTGAATGCGACCCGACAGCGAAAAAAGCAGAATCTTTTTTTCTACGAATCACCTAGAAAGCAAAACGGCGGGCCGGGGTTGAGCCGGACACCGCCGCAAAACTTAGCTTGGGTTATTTACCCTTGCCGGTTTTGATGGTCTCGACAACGTGTGTGTTGGGTTTCCCCTTCGCTGTCTTAACCGTGGTGAAGCGACCGGTGACGGCGCTACGACCAATACGTGCCATGTGAATACACCTCCTTCCGGGGCCGGTAGCCCTCTGTGTAGCTATGGCGACCGGTGGTGTGGCGAATCAGACACGTCTTTAGATCTCATCAGGAAAGTACAACTGAAGCGAGTCCTTTCTGACGAGCTTCCACGGTCCTCTTTAAGGCAAAAGAAAAAGGCACCCCGTCTCCGAGGTGCCTTTCCCTTTAGATCAACCGCGCTAGTGCGGCGACTACCGAAGCCAGCGCCGGATGGAAGGACCATCCGAAGCCGATACGGTAGGTCGTACCGTGCGGCTGACTGGCTTCGAGAACGAGGAATACACCCATAGGTGTCTCCTATCCCCTTGCGTGAGGTCCCTTGCGGTAGCCGGTTCACGCATTAGGCCAGCAGTGTTGCGGGTGGGTTAGCCTGTACTTCGTCCGGTCAAGGTGCCCCGCGGTCACACGCTCCGACTATTTCGGTATCACCACGCATGTAGGCCGGGGTGGAAGCCTTTCAAGGGGGAGGCCACGACGGCGGCTCACGGGTTTGGTGCGCCTTCCATAGGAAATCCGGGGATAGACGCGGGGATTGCGCCGCCTTCACTCACTACCTGCGATACATTGTCGCCTATTCTGGGGAGGACCGAGGTGGTGGATGAAACAATGCCTGAGAAGGCGAAACCTAAGACATTCCGAGAGTTCATCGACCTATGTAATTCACTTCCGCGCGGGCGTCGGATCGTAGGTTACGCGGCAACAATTGGCGTTTTTGTCCTGCTCGCAGCTTTGGCAGCTGCTATCTATTTCAAAGTTGGCTTCTTCGCTTATCTGGTTCTCGCATTCTGTCTGTTTCTTTGCTCTGCCCATTCAAACTATGCACTCAACGTGAACCTCACTCAACGGAAGGTGAGGAGGATCGATTATTGGTACTTAGGCGCCGCGACGATTGGCATGCTTGGAGCCGCTGCTAGCTACTCACATCAACGGGATGCAGTAATCACGAAGATATTCATGAAAGCCCATCAAGCGGCTGAAGAGCCAGTAAGGGAAAAAGTGCTTTCGTCAGTCGCTGATCTAAATAAGCTTCTTTGTGAAGGCACAATTGCGAAGAAATCGAAGGCTCCGTGCGATGGACTAAAGAGGCTTTCGGCGGAGATTAAGCCACACATGCCCTCGGAGCAGATCAGATCCATCAAGGCACGGCTTGATAACGAAGTTATGATGCCATATGCCATGCTTTTCCCGCGCGACTTGCTCGTGCCTAGTCTCTTCTCCCCCTTTTCGATCGTTGCAATTAGGTTGAAGGACTGGGCCGAGTTCATGCAGGAAGCTCCTTCAGAAGAGGTATCGTCCCGCGATGAAGATGTGGAGATGATCTTCGGTTTAGGGCAGTGGGTTATTTGGCCATTCTTCTTTGCTTATGCGCTGGCCCTTCGGATAACCAAAGTAACGACCGACGTCTTTGAATGGGCGAAGTAGGGGCCAAGGTGACCATTCTTCCGGCGGCAGGCTCGTGAGATCGGGCGTGGGTGTCTCGTCATTACTCTTCTCGCGACGCCGCTGCTCCTGCTCATTGTCGCGCTTTTCCAAGCTTGGCCCTCTCGATCGCGAGAATGGGATCAGGCGCATACCGCGATACGCCATGCGCGAGCATCTTCTGTAGGAGCTTCGCGGCCTTGTAGTCGGGATGCGCCGTCCCCAACGCGAGAACGGCCTCCGGATCGTCAATTTGCGATGGCGCGGCCTGCCATGGCTTCAAGTTGAGGGCGTCGATCTGCTCGGACGAAGCCGCGAACCGCGCGACGTCCAGCCAAGGCTCGCTGGCGAGTTTGTCGCTGATCTGCCCGTGTTGCGAATGCTCGGGATTGCCCACGATGCGCGACAGCGCCAATTCTAGCGCGGCTTGATCCGCTTCATTCATCGTCGTCGTCCGTTGCGCGGTCATAGTAGCTCGCGCCGCGCTGCTTCGCGACCAACCGTCCCGCAGTCTTGCGATCAAGGCGGCTCTGGGGGCTGAGCCTCAGTTTGGTCGCGAGGCTCGCTTGCAGCCGCGCCATCCGTTCCAACGAGACGAACGCGCCGGGCGCGGGCTTCCGGTTCGCGACGGCGGCGAGCTTGCGGACCGCGAGCGTGATTTGAACCAGTGAGACCAACAATTGAACGTCGCCTCTCGCGAAGTGGCGAGGGTCGCAGGCATTGACGATTTCGTTGAAGAGCGCGCGTTCGGCTGCCGTCAGGGACGAGGGCGCGACCAGCGGGAGAGGTGTGCCGGCTACATCAAGACGGACCACGGTCGATTGCTGGTTAGCCATTGGTCTCATAATGAAAAATTAAGGACATGTGAAGGTTGTTGTCCTGCGGGCCGCACTGCAATCGGCGTCGGTTCCTCCGCGATGACCTCCCCCCGGGTCTCTTGAAAGCGTGCGGCTCCGGTCCCCTTCGGCGTGCTTACCCAGAGACCGGAGCCGCCTTCTGTCGGAGCTGTCGTCCAATGAGGGCGAGAACGGCTCATTGGGTGCGCAGCTCAACGACATTCGGAACGCCATCGCGCAGTTCTTTGGCGAGACCGGTCAGGATGCCAGCCAAGGCGAGCCGAGCGAACTGGTTGTCGTCACCGACGACTTGAACCGACGTGAATGCGAGAACTGACGCGAGCTTCAGCGGCCGGTAGTTGAGGGCTTCGCTCCGAGCTTGCTCGACCATGGCGTCAAATTCAGCTTGCGTGGTCATCGCTGTCATCCTCACTCTTGTTTTTTCTTCTGCGTCGACGCTTCATCGACTGGACCTCGGTACGCAATGCGTTAATCTCGTCACGCAGCTCTCCTCTTATTTCTCCAAGGACCATTGTCATCACATTATGGAAGAGTGAGCTGCTGAGGATGCGTTGAGCGTCAACGTCGTCTTCGGTCGGTGTCGGCTTCAGCTCTGACTCTGGTGGGGGTGTGTACGCCTCGGGGATCAGCCCTAGCGCCTCGCGAGCACGCCGCTCCGCGATGTCAGCGTTGATGCCAGACGTGCGTCCCAACGTTTCGTGGGCTCTTGCGAGAGCGGCGCAGGTGCGTTCGTAACTCACCAAGCCACTCCCGTCATGTAAGCGATTGCTAACGAGCTTCTGAGGCCCCAAGAGATTTGAAGGATGACGCGCAATGCGAGCGTGTCGGTCTGGAAGAGAGAGCGCGCCGGAGCCGCGACGACATTGGGAGTGCCGACCATGCTAAGCTGCCCAGCCGCGTCGTCCATGACGAGCGCGCCTTCGCTTGCGATCTCGAACCTTGGCACGGGGTCGATAGCTGAGGCAAGCCCGCTTGGCGCGATAGCGATCACCGTTCCGGCAGCGAGCGCAGCGGAGGCGAGAACTGGATACACCTCGCGCGATTGCCGTAGTCGCAGGGCGACGGCCTGATCTGTGGCGGCGACAAGCACAACCTCGCCATTGCCCGCGATAGGTGCAACGGCCGAGACCAGCGCTTTGATGTCGGCGATCATGGCATCTTGCGGACTGGTTGCGGTCGAATGCGCGATTGGGGTGATGCCGAGCAGTAATCCTGGCGGGCGGATCGAGTTGCCGACGGAATTTGAGAACATTGCGGCGTCGAAAGCCAGCCCCAGTGATTCGAGGAGAACCGCGCGCACGATTGCCTCGATGGTTGATATCTCGCGCGTAAACGGAATGATCGTCGCGAACTTCCTTGGAGACAGTGTCGGACCATCTAGGCTCAAGGCCTTGACCGGAATGGGCGCGGCCTCGCCAACAAAGCTGACGTTGTTCGGGTGGGCCACCATACCCGGCACGAGAATGCCGTTGTGCCCGTCGAAGGCGAGTTCCAGCCCATCTGCGAGTAGCGCGGCCGAAGCGCTCGCGCTGCCCATGACAGAGACGAAGTCCGCGACAGCGGTGCTGGCGAGCGAACCGGCCCAATTGCTCGATGATGTCGTTGCTGGCGATGTCGCCGCCTTGAGCAGCATGGATGTATCGATGTCCCCGGGCCAGGTCGCCTTCGCGATGTGGCCCGGAAAGCCGTTGGTGACGCTCGCCAGGAGCGTTGCGACCGCTGCACGGACGAAAGGCGCGGCGCGGTCGCGGCGGAATTTATCGGTGGCCAGAAGCGGCCTTCTTGAAATGCTCATAATCCGAAATATAGTTGCTCCCGGATCGGAGCGGCGCTACCAACGTAGCGTGGGCACAAAATTTATTTCGGGTGGTGCGCGTCCCAACAATCCCGGAGCTTGGACCAGTCGGCCAGCATCGCCTCTAGGCGAGCGGCGACCCTATCCGGGTCGGTCGCGTCCGCTTCGGATAGGAGCCCCCGGCGGAGCGCGTCCGCGAGGAGAGCGTTTGACGCGTAGACCCAGTACTTCCGGCCTTCGCCGCGCCGCCAGCGCCGAAAGCGATCCCGTTCCTTCGGGGAGCACTTTCGAGCAGGTTTCTTTTTCGTCGTCACGGGTTTCTTCTCCCGACTGAGCCCAACGCCGCGCGGCCGGACGGATCGGACGGGAGAAACGGATAACGACGTACGCTTACGCGCGCGCGGGCGTTTAAAATAGGCCTTCCCGTCCGATCCGTCCTGGCCGAGGCTCCTTACCACGGCGGCTCCCAAATTTTTTGGCTTGTGGCGTTCTTGGGATCGGGCGGCTCTCGGTAGATCGTGACGCCCCTAAAGCCGCGCTGACCTTTTTCCTTCTCCGGCATGAAATTGTGGCTCTCCAATCTTTGCGAGAACCGCTTTTGGGTGCCTGAGAATTCCCCCGCGGCCTCAGTCCATTGCCTCCAGCACGCGAACAAAAGGCTGGTTTGGGTCCAGTATTGAGGTCCCGTCCGGCAGCACTCTTCCAACCACCTTTGCAAGCTATCCTCGGTTGCCAAATAGCTCTCGGTGGCCTCTACGACGGAGGATGGATGTTGTAGGCCAACACGCCGCCATTCGGCGCATCCGTCCACCATCCACTTCAAGATACCGGGCCACTCCGCTTTCAATTTCTCCGTCAATTCAGTGTCGCGATCCTCTCGGGGGATCGTTACTGAAAATGGTATCAAGTTCATGCGTCGTCGAATTGCTTCGTCAACCGAGCGCAATCCCGGTCGGTGATTTCCCGCAATCATCAGCTTGAATTGCGGCGTGAAGTCGAAGAAGTCCTGACGCATAAAGCGGGCAGAGATGGTGTCCCCACCGGTAAGCTGCTTCAATCGACTTTCCGCCCACTGTCGCCCTTCCTCTGTCTCAGTGGCAGTTACCAACCGAGCGCCCATTAACCCCGCTAGCTCAGTCGGATGTCTATCGGACATGCTCGCTGTGAAAGTCTCGATCGGCGTCACCCGGTGATACTCGCCCATCACACCAGCAATTGTAGCGAGGAATACGCTCTTGCCGTTGGCTCCAAGTCCATGAAGGAAGAAGATCGCATGCTCGCGAGTCATTCCAGTCAACGCGTAGCCACACACGCGCTGTAGATAGCTCTGTTGCTCGGCGTTGCCGCCGGTTACTTTCACCAAGAACTCAAGCCATTTAGGGCACTCGCCGTTCGGACCAACTGCTGTGGTTTTGGTCATGTAGTCGTCTGGTCGGGCAGGCCGCAGTATCTCATTTGCTAGGTCAAGAACGCCATCAGGGGTATTTAACAGCCAAAGATCTGCGTCCCACTGTTCGACTGTCGCCGCAATCCTAGGATCGTCGGAAACTAGACTTACAACGGCCGCACGCGTCTTCGCGCTAGCAATTGTCTTCGCCAAATTCTCCTTGTTGATGCCCTGAGCAATTTCTCGGCAGATATCTCGCGCGAGCGAGTAGACCCGGCGCTTGTCATCGAACCGCCATCGTCCGGCGTCCCAGATGAGCCATCGGCTCCATTTCGCCACGTAGCGCACTTCGTGGCGGTGCCGGCTCACAAATTCCAGTGCGAGAGCTTCCTCGGAGAAAGGGGGAGCGAGGTCAGCAGCACTTATCTTTCGCGCGGCATCGACGATTTGAGCGATGCTATCGCCCATCGCGCGCCTCCATCAGCAGATCATTAAAATCTTTCCCGCGTGGCGCACGCGCAATTCTCACATCGCGGCCTTCTCCCGCCCACCGCGCAGCAGCGCGACGTGCTGCCCGCTCTCCCGGTTCATCGCCGTCTGCGGCAATCGTCACGCGGCGAACCTCGGATGGGAGCATCAGAAGTTCCATCGCCTTCGCTGAGCCGGCCGCCCACCCCGGACACCCCGTGTCTTGGATCACCGAGAGCGTCGTCTCGATCCCTTCGCCAATGATGAGCTCTTCGGCGACAGGGGATAGTCGGATCGCGGTGCCGGCAGTAGGCCCAAGGTCCATCCGTTGCGGCTCAACGGGAGCCTTTCTTGGGCTATCCCAGTCCAGGAAGGTTCGATGAATCGCTGTCATCGCGCCATGAACGTCACGTCGTTCTGCAATCATAGCCGGAAAGAAGGAACCGCTCGGCTTGTGGAATAAGCGCTTATGGAACAACAGGCACGAGGGCAGGGGCAATATCAAAGCGCGACCACGCAGATACTGCTCGACAACCGTCCCATCAGCCGAACTGCAGTCCACCGAAGCGAGAGTTGCGCCTATGATTTCGCTCTGATCTCGACGAACGGGCTCGCGCAAGTTCAGTCGAGATCGCACAAAGGCGTAGGCGGCCCCCTCGCTCCCGTCGCATTCATAGATGTAAAAGCTCTCCGGCGCGTAGAAGCGGGCAAAGCACGATCGATCATCCGGCGGACGCCCCGGCGAGGGACAACGGACGAAGTTACCGTCAACCTCTCCACTAAGGGCTGCTGCTATAGCGGCCAAGTCGACGACAATTTCTTCTTCGGGCATTCGCCATTCGTTGGCATTGGCCCGGCGTATGAGAAGTCCCTTGTAGTAGCCCATCGGCCCGGTTCACGCGCTTTGCTTCGCGGCCGCTTCTTCTCTCGACCTCTGCCACGCAAGAATGGCTCGGCCAAACCAACCGCGCGCGCGTCCGCTGTTTGATAGAGAAACCGGCCTCGGCACTTCGCCAGCCTCGATCTTTTCCGCGAGAACCGTTGCGCCATATCCAAAGAAGTGCGGGCCGTCAGCCAATCGGTAAAAGTGATCAGGGCAAAGGACAGGAGGCGGCCGCCGCCGCTCTTTCTTTTCTTTTGGTTCGGGGGCTGTCTTCGTTCGGTGCTGGGGCATGCAGTTCGCTCCGTGTTGTGCCGGGGTGATCCGGGCCGGAGCGAACCTTCTCCTAAAAACTGTACGCCTAAAAAGACGGGGGATTTCGGGCGGGCTAGGGCTGCTGCTTGCGCGCATCGCCGCGCCTGCCGGACCTTAGATCAGCGAGCGACTTTGCCGACATCCCCCATCGAGGCGCGATTTCGGCGACTGCTGCTTTCACAGGCCGTCCCTCCTCGACCAACTTGCGAACGTCTTCTAGCGCGAGGTGGTTTCTGATTGCCGTCGATGTCGGAAGAATGCTTGGCCGACCAGCTTTGCGGCCCAGCCGAGCCTTCAGCAGTGCAGCGAGAAAGGGCATTATGGGAGCGGGTACTTTGTTCGCAGATATCAGGTTGATCAGTCGTTCTGGATCACACTTTGCATCGGCGGCATAAATCGCGTCGATCCATGGCCAGTCACGTTGTGAAATGGAAAGCGTTGAGGCGTTGTCGCTGGGCCATTCGCTAAGCCCTCCCTTGCCCGCGTCGGCCTCGAACGACTGCTGCAGACTGTTTGACTGGCTTGCTCTTCTGGTTTTGCTCATCGCGCACCCCTCATCGGCAGCACCTTAGCGCTGGCCGCCGGAGGAGCGGCGCAGTACCGCGCCCAATCCACCATCAGCCGCCGTCTCTTATTGAACAGATCACCGCGCCGATAAGCTGCCTCGACCTTATCGGCCACAATATGCCATAGCGCAGCTTCGGAGACATGGTTGGGATAGTTCGTAGTCTCCGACACCCAATCCTTGAAGGTCGAGCGGAAGCCGTGGACAGTCGCGATCCGATCCGGCGTCGTGGAAGGCCAAGCCATGTCCTTCAGTAGCTCGGCCATCGCCATATTGCTCAGGCCCGATCCAGCCTTGCCGCCAATAAAGAGAAACGGATTATCGTCTTCAATCGGCAACTCCTTCAGGATAACCATCGCCCGATCGCTTAGCGGGACCCGGCGCGGCTGATCCACGCTAATCTTCGTCTCTGCCCGGTCGGGAGGCACGGTCCAAATCTTCTGGTCGAAGTCGACTTCATCGCGCCGCGCGCCAATGACCGCACCGGTGCGGGCGGCGGTTAGGGTCAGAAACTCCAAAGCGCGCGCTGCAATACCTTCGCGCCTGCGCAAATCGGACATAAAGTCTGGAATTTGCACAAAGGCGAGGGCGGGGTGGTGCCTGACCTTTCGGATACTCCCTCGCGCGGGGAGGACATTGTCGAGGTGCCCTTTCCAGCGCGCGGGATTGTCACCCTTTCGATGCCCACGCACCGTCGCCCAATCCAGCACCTGCTCGATGCGGCCGCGCAAGCGATTGGCCGTCTCGGGGATTGCGTCCCAAAGCCGCTGATCCGGGTAGTTTGCGTGGCGCTGCTCTAGGACCGCGATGAGCCGGGGCGTGTCAATCTGGCTGACCGCGACGCGTCCCATGAGCGGAAACGCGTACTGTTCGAGCGTCGATAGGAATTGCGCGCGGTGTTTCGTGTTTCGCCATTTCTGCTGGTGCTGATCGAAGTATTGCCGGGCGGCTTCTTCAAACGAAAGCGTCGAGCTCGGCTCTGCAGCACGTGCCGCCTTCTCCCTCTTCCGTTGCTCCATCGGATCGATGCCGTTGAAGAGTAGCTTCCGTGCTTCGTGAGCCTTGTCGCGAGCTTCCGAGAGCGAGACCAAAGTGAGTGGGCCGAGACCTAGCCATCGTTCCCGCCCGACGCGCTCGTATCTGAAAATCCAACTCGCATTCGTAGGCGAGATGACCTGGAGCAGGAGCCCCCGCCCGTCTCGATAGCGTCCCGGCTTCTTCAGCGCCCGCTCTATGCCCTTTACCGATAGCTTCATCGATCCCGCTCCGAATGAACCCCCGGGGCGACCCCCGGATTGGCTCCGACTTCTAGCGGGTAATATCGGGGTTCGGCGGTGCGAAGAAAAGACCTAAGTCATTGTTATTTCACTAGTATTGCGAGTTTTAGCGAGGGTTAGCGGGGCTCTCCGAGAGGGCGAAAATCGGCCACTCTCTCCGCCAGCCTTCGCAAACAAAGTTTGCGCAAGGCTGTCGCGCCGAAGCCCGCGGGGCGGAGCGGACTCGTTGCCGTTTGCTTTGGTTCAGCAAGCCGGGGCGAACTTTTTTTCAAGGTCTCCGCTCCGACGCCGCCAGCATTCCCTGGACGGAATGCCGATGCCATCCTCTTCTGATGATCCACCGCGGACGCCGCACGAGCGTTCAGCACCGACCTGACGGGAAGCCGACACGCGTCGGATTACACTCCGGCAGCTTGTCCAACGAGCTGCCAAACCATCTACTCGCCAACGAGCCATCATTGTCGATCCAGGGGATCGGTGGCAATCGCGGCAGGTAGGATGCATACGGCATGACTTTCGCAAGCATCACTCTGCCCGGAAATTGTGTGAGGAATGCCTTGTTCATTCCGCCGTCCAGTCCGCTGTATATCGGGGCAGCCGGCAAATTGTCTTCAAGCAATCGCGCGTATTCGAGCTCGTCGGAGCGCCTCTTCTCCAGCGCCCGCCGCGCGATTTCCGGGTTGACGACGAAGGTGGGACATTTTTCGGTAGGGTTGAACACTGGAGGCGACGGCGAATTCGGGGGAGGTCGCGCATCGAACACATAGCGGCGGTCGCACACATCCACCCTTGGTTCGAGTCGCGTCGTCTCGAAATGATCGTTGCCGATCTTGAGCATTTTCCAGAAGGCCAGGTTGGGGCTATTTCGATGCCGCGCCAGGTTTGCCGGCGTCAGGCGGAACGGATAGGCCTGGACCTGGAACGACGGCCGGCCGCCGAGGAATGAGTCGCGTGCCAGCGAATAGATTTCGCTGATCTGTTCGTCGGTCATGGCATAGCAACCGCTCGACCAGCAGTCGCCGTGGATCATGAGGAAGCTGCCGTTGCGCTTGTTCGCCTTGTCGAACGTGTTGGGAAAGCCGAGGTTGATCGAAAGATGGAAGTTGGAGTTGGGATTCATCAGCTCGGGTGTAATCGTATAGAACCCTTCCGGAGCCTGGCGGTCGCCCTCGTACAATTTCGGCCCGAGATCGCCCGACCACCGACAGATCGGATAGGTCTTGAGGATCTGGAAATGGCCGGTCGCGTCCTGCTTCCAGACCTCGAGCTCGGCCTCCTCCTTGAACAGGCGCACGACGATAGGTGAATATTTCGGCATCTTCTTCTGTTCGAGCAGCGAGAGCAGCTCAGCGGGTAGTTCCCTCGTTGCCTTGGCTGGCAAAGGCTTGCTGCTTTCGCCAAGACAAATGACCGGCGTCAAGGCAGTGGCAAAAGCCGCCGCCAGCACAAGTACACGTCGGACCATGGCGCGGATCAATGCTGTGCCTCCAGCCCTTCCGACCGCACGCCGCTACGTCTCGAAACCGACGAACACCGTCGCTTCCTCGACGGACTTCCGCTCCGACACCACGGCATTCGCCGGAAAGGTTTCATCCGGCCAGCCCAGCGCGATGCTTTTCATGATGACTTGATCGTCGGCTATGCCCGCGTGCTCGCGCACCACGGGGGACTGCATGATACCCTGGCTGTTGATCACGGCGCCGAGCCCGCGGGACCACGCGGCATTGACCAGGGCGGTCGCCACGGCGCCGCAGTCGAAGGGCGTATCGTCGCTACCGTCAAGCACGCGATCATAGGTGATGATCACGCAGACGGGCGCGTCGAACTGGCGGAAGCCGCGCAGCACCCAGTCCTGGCGCTTTTCCGTGTTGTCGCGCTCGATTCCCATCGCGGAGAATAATTGTTTGGCGACGCCGACCTGCCTGTCACGGTGCTTGCCTGCAAAGGCCTGGCCCGTGCGGAACTCGCGCGACTGCGGGATGCCCGCCACCATCCGTTCGGTGTTGCCGGCGCGGATCCGATCCAGCGGTTCGCCGGTGATGACATAGAAATTCCAGGGCTGGGTGTTCATCGACGAGGGAGCGCGCATCGCCAAACCAATGATTTCCGCAATCAGCTCCTTGGGTACCGGATCGGGTTTGTAGCCGCGGATACTCCGGCGACCGAGGATGACGTCATCGAACTGCATTTGTGTGGAATTCCCCTGGCAAGCTCTGAAACAGTTAGGACTTTCGCGGTTTCGGCACCCTCGCGCAAGCGTCGGCGGTGCGTCCTCAACGGTCCAGCCACGCGGAACACGATCGCATCAGTCTGGATTGACTGACGCTCTCTCCGCCATCAGCCTCATCCCGCCAGTTTCCACCTCCCATCCCCCGCCCGCTTCAGCGCGGGATCGCTCACTCGCACATGCTCGGCAAGGAAATCGATGAACGCGCGGACGCGTGCGGGCAGGGGGGCGGTGTGGCCGACATAGACGGCGTGGATGTCTTCGCGGTCGCCGGGATTGTAGTTCTGCAGCACCGGCACGAGGCGGCCGGATTCGATGTCGGGGCCGATATGGAAGAGCGCGAGGCGGGCGAGGCCGACGCCGCCCAGCGCCAGCCGGCGGGCGACTTCGCCGTCGCTGGCGCGTGCGACCGGCGGCGGCACGGCTTCCTCGGTGCGATCGCCGCGCCGGAATGGCCATCCGCCGCGGATGCGCGGAAAGGTCCAGCCGATGCCGCGGTGCTCAGTGAGATCCGCCGGCGTCCTGGGCGTGCCAAAGCGCGCCAGATAGTTTGGGGTGCCGACGACCACCATGCGGCTGCTGCCGAGCTTGCGCGCGATCAGGCGGGACGCTTTCAGAGGTCCCACACGGATCGCAACGTCGGCATGCTCCTGCATCAAGTCGACCAGCGTGTCGGTCAGCACGAGATCGAGCGTGACCTCGGGATGCTGTTCCAGGAAGCGGGGGATCAGCGGCATCATATGCAGCATGCCGAACGGGATATTGCAGTTGACCGTGAGGCGGCCGCGCGGCGCCGCGCCTGACGCCGCCTCGCGCTCGGCTTCCTCCATCTCCGCGAGGATCCGCACGGCCCGCTGATAGAACGCCTGGCCTTCCTCGGTCAGGGTCAGCTTGCGCGTGGTGCGGTTGACGAGGCGCGAGCCGAGGCGGGCCTCCAGTCGCGACATCAGCTTGCTCACGCCCGACGGCGTCAGCCGCAGCTTTCGCGCGGCCTGGGTGAACCCGCCGAGATCGACGACGCGGACGAAGACCTCCATCTCGGCGGAGCGGTTGGTGTCGAAGCGGGCCATGTTGAATTCACGTCACAAATGATTGGATTGAGGACATTCTAATGGTTTTGCACGGGCACGGCTATCTGTGGCTCGTCTCATCCATCGGAGCCCACGCATGCCTCCCGCCGTCCTCGCGCTCACCGCCGGTGCCTTCGGCATCGGCACCACTGAATTCATCATCATGGGCCTCTTGCTCCAGGTCGCCGCCGACATGCATGTCTCGGTACCGGTCGCGGGCCTGCTCATCTCCGGTTATGCGCTCGGCGTGTTCGTCGGTGCGCCCGTCCTGACGCTGGCGACGCGGCGGATGCCGCGCAAAACCGTGCTGCTCGCGCTGATGGCGATCTTCACGCTCGGCAATGCGGCCTGTGCGCTGGCGCCGAACTACGAATTGCTGATGGCCGCGCGGGTGCTGACCTCGCTTGCCCACGGTACTTTCTTCGGTGTCGGGTCGGTGGTGGCGACGAGCCTCGTCGCCGAGGACAAGCGGGCCTCCGCGATTTCCACCATGTTCATCGGTCTCACCGTCGCGACGTTGCTGGGCGTGCCCTTCGGCGCCTGGTTCGGTCTGATGCTCGGCTGGCGCGCGGCGTTCTGGGCCGTGACGGTCATCGGCGTGATCGCCTTTGCCGTGGTTGCGGCCCTCGTGCCCGGCCATGTCGGCAACGGCGACAAGCCGGTCTCGCTTGCCGAGGAAGTATCGGTGCTCGGCCGCCCGCAAGTGTTGCTCGGCCTTGCCATGACCGTGTTCGGCTTTGCCGGCCTGTTCGTCGTCTTCACCTACATCCAGCCGATCCTGACGCGCTTCACCGGCTTTTCGGAAGGCGCGGTGTCGCCGATCCTGCTGGTGTTCGGCGTCGGCCTCGCGATCGGCAACGTTGCCGGCGGCAAGCTCGCCGACCGGGGCCTCGCTGGCGCGCTGATCGGAACGCTTGCCGCGCTCGCCATCGTGCTGCTTGGCCTTGCCGCCGTGCTGTCGGTCAAGATCCCGGCGATCGCGCTGATCCTGCTGCTGGGTATCGCCGCCTTTGCGACCGTCGCCCCGCTCCAGCTTCGCGTGCTGGAAGCGGCCGGCCCCAGCGGCCGGACGCTCGCCTCCAGCCTCAACATCGCCGCGTTCAATCTCGGCAACGCGCTTGGCGCCTGGGCCGGCGGCGTCACCATCGACCGCGGGCTCGGCCTCTCGGCGCTGCCTCTGGTCGCAGCCGGCATCACCGCTGTCGGTCTGGTGCTGGCGCTGTGGAGCCTGCGGCTCGACCGCGCGCCGGCGGCCGTCGCGGCCTGCCCCGCGGAATAGCGCAAGCGGCGCGATCGCGGACAATTCGCCGCGTCGCGCCGTTGGCCCATGCAGAAAACGCACCTGTACACATCCTTTCGCCATCCGTAACTTCCTCGGCGCAATTTCAGGAGGTGCGACGTGGCGAAGAAGACGGCCAAGAAGACTGCCGAGAAGAAGACAGCTTCGAAGAAACCGGCGAAAACCTCCAGCAAGACCAGCGCAAGCCGCAAGGCCGTCGTTGCAAAGAAGGCGAAGAAGGCCGCGCAGCTCAAGCCGGCTTCATCGCGCCGTCCCAAGGGACCGGCCTGGCAGTGGTCGGCGGTGGAGACCGCGGCTGCAATCCGCTCCGGCGCAATCTCCGCAGTCGAAACCGTCGAAGCGCATCTCGAACGGATGCGCGCCGTCAATCCGAAGCTGAACGCGATCGTCGTCGATCTCTCGGAAGAGGCGTTGAAGGCGGCGCATGCCGCGGACAAGCAGCGCGCCAAGGGCGGCGAGCTCGGCCTCCTGCACGGCGTGCCCATCACCATCAAGGAAAACGTCGATTACGAGGGGCGGCCGAATTTCAACGGCGTGCCCGCCAACAAGGACCTGGTCGCGCCGTCGGATGCGCCGGTCGTGCGCAACCTGAAGAAATCAGGCGCGATCGTCATTGGGCTCACCAACACACCGGAATTCTCCTTTCGCGGTTTTACCGACAATCCGCTGCACGGGCTGACGCTCAATCCCTGGGATCCCAATATCACCTGCGGCGGCTCCTCGGGCGGTGCGGGTTCGGCGGTCGCCGCCGGCATCGGCACCATCGCCCATGGCAATGACATCGGCGGCTCGCTGCGCTGGCCCGCGCATTGCAACGGTGTCGCCACCATCAAGCCGACGCAGGGGCGCATCCCCGCGTTCAACGCGAGCGCAACGGCCGAGCGGCCGATGCTGGCGCATCTGATGTCGGCGCAGGGGCCGCTCGCGCGCCATGTCGCGGACGTTCGCCTTGCACTCGAGGTGATGAGCCGGCGCGATCCGCGCGATCCCTGGTGGGTGCCGGCGCCGCTGGTCGGCGAGAGGCCGAAGGGGCCGATCAAGGTGGCGCTGGCCAAGATCCCCGAGGACATGGAGGTCGACCCCTCCGTACGCGCCGCACTGCGCCAGGCCGCCGATCATCTCGAACGTTCCGGCTATCGCGTCAGCGAGGTCGAGGTGCCCGACATCAACGGCGTCTGGCAGACCTGGTGCGACATCATCACCAACGAGACCGTGGTGATGCAGGAGGCCGGCATGCTGAAGGTCACCTCCGAGGACTTCCACAAGGCCTGGGGCGGCATGAAGGCCAAGGCCAATGTGCTCGATCTCAAGGCCTGGATGCAGGCGACCGCCGCGCGCAACGGCCACATCCGCGCCTGGCAATTGTTCTTCGAGGAGTACCCGGTCGTGCTGGCGCCGACCACGGTGAAGCCGACGCCGGGCCCGCGCGAGGATACCGTCAGCGCCGAGCGCGTGCGCGAGATCTTCTGGGGCGAGATCCGCTTCATCTCGGCGATCAACGTGCTGGGCCTGCCCGGCGCCGTGGTGCCGGTGGCCGTGCACGACGGCAAGCCGATCGGCGTGCAGCTCATTGCCGGGCGTTATCGCGAGGACCTCGCGCTCGACGCGGCGGCCGCGATCGAGAAGCGCGCCGGCGTGCTCGCGCATCGGCTGTGGGAGAGCATGGTTTAGTCCATGATTGTCGCCGCATTGGCGGCGCCATCTTTCTCCGCAAGGAGAAGGCATGGCGCCGCCACGGCCGTGCAGGTCGCACTTCGTTAATCCGCTTTAACCCGGATTCCGGCCAATTCGCCGACAAGCATTAGGGTTACTTCCTCGATCTCTAAGCGAATTATTGTCCGCTTTACCACCCGCCTCTAACACGGGGGCGGCGGACAACGCACATGCCTCATACAGGCCAATAAGTGCGGCCCGCCCCACGCGGAGGTGGCACGATGCGCAACGAGACGATCGCTATTCACGCCGGCTACGAGCCCGAAGCGACCACGCACGCGGTCGCCGTGCCGATCTACCAGACCGCGGCCTACGCTTTCGATAGCGCCGATCACGGCGCGGCGCTCTTCAATCTCGAGGCCGAAGGCTTTCGCTACAGCCGCATCGCCAATCCGACCAGCGCCGTGCTGGAGAAGCGCATCGCCCAGCTCGAAGGCGGCGTCGGTGCGCTTGCGGTTGCGACCGGACAGGCGGCGCTGCATTTCGCCTTCGTCAACGTCGCCGATCACGGCGGCAACATCGTCTCCGTGCCGCAGCTTTACGGCACCACGCACACGCTGCTCTCACACATCCTGCCGCGGCAGGGCATCACTGGCCGCTTCGCCGAGAGCGACAAGCCGGAGGCGGTCGCGAAGCTGATCGACGAGAACACCCGCGCGGTGTTCGCCGAGACCATCGGCAATCCCGCCGGCAATGTCTGCGATATCGAGGCGCTGGCCAAAATCGCGCATGCACATGGCGTGCCCCTGATCGTCGACAACACCGTCGCAACCCCGATTCTGCTCAAGCCGTTCGACTACGGCGCCGACATCGCCGTGCACTCACTGACAAAGTTTCTGGGAGGCCACGGTACCACGCTCGGCGGTGCCATCGTCGATTCCGGGAACTTCCCGTGGGCGAAATACGCCGATCGCTTCCCGGCCTACAACAAGCCCGACGCCTCCTATCACGGCCTCGTCTATGCCGAGCGCTTCGGCAAGACCGCCTATATCGAGCGCGCGCGCAGCGTCTATCAGCGCACCATGGGCTCGGTGCTGTCGCCGTTCAACGCTTTCCTGCTGCTGCAGGGCATCGAGACCGTGGCGCTGCGCATGGAGCGCCATGTCGAGAACGCGCGCAAGGTCGCCGAATTCCTCCGCAAGGATCCGCGCGTTGCCTGGGTCAATTACACCGGCTTTCCCGACAGCCCCTATTATCCGCTGGTGCAGAAATATCTCGATGGCAACGCCTCGTCACTGTTCACCTTCGGCATCAAGGGCGGGATGGAGGCCGGCAAGTCCTTCTATGACGCGCTGAAGCTGATCACGCGCCTCGTCAATATCGGCGATGCCAAGTCGCTGGCCTGCCATCCGGCCTCGACCACCCATCGGCAGATGTCGGCAGAGCAGCAGCGCGTCGCCGGCGTGCTGCCGGAAACGATCCGGCTCTCGATCGGCATCGAGCATGTCTCTGACATCATCGAGGACATCGACCAGGCGCTGGACAAGGCCTGCCTCTCGGCGCGCCTCGAGGCCGCGGAGTAGGCGGCGGCGTCAATGACGATCTTGATCGACAGGGATCAAGTCATATCGAGCCCGGCGCTGGTGCCGGCCGAGCGCGATCTCGCGCGCGATCACGGCGCTGAGCTCACGATCGGGCTCGTCAACAACATGCCGGATCCGGCGCTGAAGGCGACCGAGCGTCAGTTCTTGAAGCTGCTTCAGGCGGCGGCCGGTCCGCGCCGCATCCGCTTCCATTGCTTCTCGCTGCCCAGCGTGAAGCGCTCGCCGGAGGCGAAGTGGCATGTCGAGAGCGAATATTCCGACCTCTCCGATCTGAAGCGCCAGAAATTCGACGGGCTGATCGTGACAGGCGCCGAGCCGGTTGCGCCCGAGCTCGACCAGGAGCCTTATTGGCGTGACCTCGCCGACCTCATTGACTGGGCCAAGGCCAACACGCGCTCGACGATCTGGTCGTGCCTTGCCGCGCATGCGGCGGTGCTGCATCTCGACGGCATCGAACGGCGGCGGCTGCCGGCCAAATGTCACGGCATCTTCGATTGCGACGCCGTGACGAGCGATGCCCTGACGCGTGCCGCGCCGGCGCCGCTGAAGGTGTCGCATTCGCGCCTCAACGAGCTCGCGGAGAGCGACCTGGTGCAGGCCGGTTATCAGGTGCTGACACGCTCGGCGGAGGCCGGCGTCGACATTTTCGTTCGCCAATATGCCAGCCGGTTCGTGTTCTTCCAGGGGCATCCGGAATATGACGCGCTGTCGCTCCAGCGCGAATATCTGCGCGACATCGGCCGCTACCTTGCGCGGGAGCGTGAGAACTATCCGCGCCTGCCCGTGGGCTATTTTGACGCAGCGACGGAAGAGAAATTGGTCCGCTTCGAGAAGAAGGCGGCGCACCAACGCCATCCGGCGCTCACCAACGAACTGCCCGGGCTGAATTTGCGCGCCGATATCGGCTCCGGCAGTGCGGCCGCGGTGCTTTTCCGCAATTGGTTGCAATATCTCAGTGTGGAAACCGAAGCGCCGGCCCTTGCGCGTTAGCGAAGGATATTGGTTCCGCGTTAGGATTACCCAGGCGTTAGGCTTGCCTCGACCAGCGCGCGAATGTTTCAGTACAGACATACGGAATCACGGGAAACGCAGTCGTGTGGTCGGCACTCCAGGGACGCGTGAGCAATCGGCTGGCCCGGCATTTCCGCGCCGCGCCGCACCGGCTGCCTGCGCATGCGCCGATCGTGAGCTTCACCTTCGACGATGCCCCGGATAGCGCCGCAGGCGAGGGCGCCGCGCTACTGGAAGAGCATGGCGGCCGCGGTACGTTTTATCTCGCCGGCAGCCTGATCGGGCAGCCGTCGGACCATTGGCATGGCCTGTCGGACGATGCGATCGTGCGGCTTCACCGCGCCGGTCACGAGATTGCCTGCCACACCTTCTCGCACCAGAGCTCGGCCAATCTCGACGAGGCCGCGATGGCTCGCGAGATCGAGCGGAACCGCACCTATTTTCGCAGCATCGATTCCTCGATCAATCTGGAGAACTTCGCCTATCCCTATGGGATTGCCTCGGTCTGGCGCAAGCCGCAGCTCGCCAAGGCCTTCCGTTCTGCGCGCGGCATCCTTCCCGGCGTCAACAGCGACGTCATCGATCTCCAGTTCCTGCGTGCGTCGCCCTTGGTCAATTGTGAGATCGACAAGGCAGGCGTCGATCGCTATTTCGACGAGGCGGTGGCGAGCGGTGGATGGCTGATCTTCTACGGCCATGACGTCGCGGACGCGCCGAGCCCCTACGGCTGCACGCCGGACCTGATGCGTCATGCGCTGGAAGCCGCCGGACAGCGCAACATGCCGATCGTGACGGTCGCAGAAGCGCTGCGCAGGATCGGGGCGTAGGGCTTATTCACCTCTCCCCGTAGGAATGGGGAGAGGGAGGAAGCAGCCGCGCCTCGACCCTCAAACGCTCTTGCCACGCCGACGCCAGCATGCGACTGGCCTTGTGACGAATCTCTTGGCCTTGTTCCCCGAACGCCCATGAATGCCCCTTCCACCGCCCCGCGACCTGCGCCGGCCAACGGCCGCGATGCGCGGTCGGAGCTGCATTCGGTGTTCGGCCTGCCGGGCTTTCGCGGTTCGCAGGGCGAGATCATCCGGCACGTCACGGACGGCGGCAATTGCCTGGTGCTGATGCCCACCGGCGGCGGCAAGTCGTTGTGCTATCAGCTGCCGTCCCTGCTGCGCGAAGGCTGCGGCATCGTGGTGTCGCCGTTGATCGCCCTGATGCGCGACCAGGTTGCCGGCCTGCTCGAGGCCGGCGTCAACGCCGCCGCGCTGAATTCGTCGCTGACGCTGCAGGAGGCCTCCGACATCGAGCGGCGGCTGCTCGCGGGCGATCTCGATCTGCTCTATGTCGCGCCGGAACGCCTGGTGACGCCGCGGTGCCTGTCGCTGCTGGCGCAGGCCAAGGTGGCGCTGTTCGCGATCGACGAGGCGCATTGCGTCTCGCAATGGGGCCACGACTTCCGCCCCGAATATGTCGGCCTCTCCATCATCGCCGAACGGTTCCCCGACGTGCCGCGCATCGCGCTGACCGCGACCGCCGACGAGTTGACGCGCAAGGAGATCGTCGCCCGGCTTCAGCTCGCGGACTCGCCGCAGTTCGTCTCCAGCTTCGACCGGCCCAACATCCGCTACGAGATCGTCGACAAGCGCAGTGCGGTGTCGCAGCTGAAGGAGTTCATCCGGGAGCGGCATGCCGGGGACGCCGGCGTGGTCTATTGCCTGTCCCGCAACCGTGTCGAGGAGGTCGCCGCCGCGCTCGACGAGGCCGGCATAGCCGCGCTGCCATATCACGCCGGGCTCGACAGCCAGGTGCGTTCGCGCAACCAGGACCGCTTCCTCAACGAGGACGGCATCGTCATCGTCGCGACCGTCGCGTTCGGCATGGGCATCGACAAGCCCGACGTGCGCTTCGTCGCCCATCTCGACCTGCCCAAGAGCATCGAGGCCTATTACCAGGAGACCGGGCGCGCCGGTCGCGACGGCAAGCCGTCGGCGGCCTGGATGGCCTACGGCCTCTCCGACATCGTGCAGCAGCGTCGCATGATCGACGAATCCAGCGCCTCCGACGAATTCAAGCGGGTCTCGATCGGCAAGCTCGATGCGCTGGTCGGCCTTGCCGAGACGCCGCACTGCCGGCGTCGGCGGCTGCTCGCCTATTTCGGCGAGATCGTGATGGGCGAGAGCTGCGGCAATTGCGACAACTGCCTGACGCCGCCGAAAATGCGGGACGGCAAGGTGCTGGCGCAGAAGCTGCTGTCGTGCGTCTATCGCACCGGGCAACGTTTCGGCGCGATGCATCTGATCGACGTGCTGGTCGGGCGCCTGACCGAGAAGGTGACGCAGTTCGGCCACGACAAATTGTCCGTGTTCGGCATCGGACGCGAGCTCAACGAAAAGCAGTGGCGCACCGTGCTGCGGCAATTGGTGGCGATGGGGCATTTGCAGAGCGACAGCGAAGCCTATGGCGCGCTGAAGCTGACCGAGACCGCGCGCGGCGTGTTGCGCGGTGAGACCGAGGTGTGGCTGCGCGAGGAAGCGCCCGGCACGCGCCTTCGCGCAAGCCGCGGCAAATCCCGCCGCGGCGACCTTGCGCCCGACGCCAACGCCCCGCAAGGCGATGTCGATCCCGAACTGCGCGCGCGGCTGCGCTCGTGGCGTTCGGACATTGCGCGCGAGCGCGGTGTGCCGGCCTATGTGGTGCTGCACGATGCCACCATCGACGGCATCGTCCGGGCCTGGCCGACGACACTCGACGAGCTGCGCAACGTGCCCGGCATCGGCGACAAGAAGCTCGAGCATTATGGCGACGAGCTGCTGCAGATCGTCAGGACGCGGTAGGGCTTCTCGTCATCCCGGACAAGCGGAAGCGCAGATCCGGGATCCATACCGCGTGATTTATCTTGGGGCACGCGGGGAGACGTTCTTCGCCAAACGTCTCCCTGGGGTTATGGGTCCCGGGTCTGCGCTTCCGCTTGCCCGGGACGACAGCGAGTGGAGGCGCGAGGTACGGCGCAGCCTCACCCATTCCTAAACGCGTAGGCATACCCGTTCAGCGCGGGCGCGCCGCCGAGATGCGCGTACAGAATCTTCGCGCCCTTCTCGAAATAGCCCTTCTGCGCGAGGTCGATCAGGCCCTGCATCGACTTGCCCTCGTAGACGGGGTCGGTGATCATGCCTTCGAGACGCGCGGTGAGGCGGATCGCTTCCTTGGTCTCTTCCGACGGCACGCCGTAGGCGGGATAGGCGTAGTCCTCGATCAGCACGACGTCCTCAGTGACGAGGTCCTTGCCGAGCTCGACCAGCTTTGCGGTGTTCTGCGCGATCTCGAGCACCTGCGATTTCGTCTGCGCCGGCGTGAAGGACGCATCGATGCCGATCACCTTGCGGGCGCGGCCGTCGGCGGCGAAGCCGACCAGCATGCCGGCATGGGTCGAGCCGGTGACGGTGCAGACGACGATGTAGTCGAACTTGAAGCCAAGCTCGGCTTCCTGCTTGCGCACCTCTTCGGCGAAGCCGACATAGCCGAGGCCGCCGAACTTGTGCACGGAGGCGCCGGCGGGAATCGCGTAGGGCTTGCCGCCCGCCGCCTTCACCTCGTCGATCGCCTGCTCCCAGCTCTTGCGGATGCCGATGTCGAAGCCGTCGTCGACGAGGCGCACGTCGGCGCCCATGATGCGCGAGAGCATGATGTTGCCGACACGGTCATAGACCGCGTCCTCGTGCGGCACCCAGGCTTCCTGCACCAGGCGGCACTTCATTCCGATCTTGGCGGCGACGGCGGCGATCATGCGGGTGTGGTTCGACTGCACGCCGCCGATCGAGACCAGCGTGTCGGCGTTGGACGCGATCGCGTCGGGGATGATGTATTCGAGCTTGCGCAGCTTGTTGCCGCCATAGGCGAGGCCGGAATTGCAGTCCTCGCGCTTGGCGTAGACCTCGACATTGCCGCCGAGATGTTTTGACAGCCGCTCCAGCTTCTCGATGGGCGTGGGGCCGAAGGTCAGCGGGTAGCGCGGAAATTTGTCCAGCTTCATGGGTCATCCCGATTGGCGTTGGTGTTGGCAGCTGCCTAGCATCGCGTCGGAAAAATGTGCTCTCGAATATTGCGCCAATGTTGCGCCATTTCTTGCGGAAATAGGGCCAATCGCTAATAATCCTTCCGAAAGATCACCTATCTATGAAAGCTTCTTTCATGTCTGCCCGGCTCGATCGCACCGACCTTAAGATATTGAGATTGCTGCAAAACAACGGTCGGCTGAGCAATGCCGAGCTGGCCGAAACCGTCGCAATCAGCCCCGCCACCTGCCATCGCCGCACCCAGCGCCTGTTCGAGGGCGGGTTCATCGCCACTGTGCGCGCCATGGTCGCGCCGAAGAAGGTGGCGAAGGGCACGCTGGTGATGGTCGGCGTCGTGCTCGACCGCTCGACGCCGGAGAGCTTTGCGATCTTCGAGCAGGCGATCGCCAAGCTGAAATTCGTGCTCGACTGCCACCTCGTCGCCGGCGACTTCGACTATTTCCTCAAGATCCGCGTCGGCGACATGGAGGATTTCAACCGCATCCATGGCGAGCAGCTCATCGCGCTGCCCGGCGTGCGCCAGACCCGCACCTTCTTCGTGATGAAGGAAGTCGTCGACAACGCGCCGCTGGAATTTTGAGCGCGCCCTTGATGCGCAATGCGTGTCGTGAGAGATTCGCTCGATGCAGACATTTCCCTTCCGCCCGCACAATCCGGCCGGACCGGCCTATCGGCGCGGCTGGGTCGACGAGGCCGTGGCCGCGATCGAGGCCGACCAGTGCCGCACAGCGGACACGCATCTGATCCGGCTGATCGTGCCGGCGCTATCAGGCATCGACATCTATCTGAAGGATGAGTCGACCCATCCGACCGGCAGCCTGAAGCATCGCCTCGCGCGCTCGCTGTTCCTCTACGCGCTCTGCAACGGCCACATCCGTGAAGGCACGCCCGTCGTCGAGGCCTCGTCCGGGTCGACCGCGGTGTCGGAGGCCTATTTCGCGCAGATGATCGGCGTGCCCTTCTACGCCGTGATGCCGCGCACGACCTCGGCGGAGAAGATCGCCGCGATCGAGCATTATGGCGGCAATTGCCATCTGATCGACGACGGCCGCGCGCTGTATGCGGAGGCCGCCGCGCTCGCCGCGCGCCTGAACGGCCATTACATGGACCAGTTCACCTTCGCCGAGCGCGCGACGGACTGGCGCGGCAACAACAACATCGCTGAATCGATCTTCACGCAATTGCACGGCGAGCCGCGGCCGTTGCCGGACTGGATCGTGATGGGCGCGGGCACCGGCGGCACCTCGGCCACCATCGGACGCTATCTGCGCTATCGCCAATATCCGACGCGGCTCTGCGTTGCCGATGTCGAGCATTCCGCCTTCTTCGATTGCTTCCGCTCGCAGGACCGGTCTCGTGTGTGCGACCGCCCGTCACTGATCGAGGGCGTCGGCCGTCCGCGCTGCGAGCCCTCCTTCGTGCCTGGCGTGGTCGACCGCATGATGAAGATCCCGGATGCGGCCACGATCGCGGCGATGAACGTGTTGTCGCGCCGGCTGCGCCGCCCGGTGGGCGGCTCCACCGGCACAAATTTCCTGGCGCTGTGCCGGCTTGCCTCGGAGATGCGCCAGTCGAACGCGACGGGATCGCTGGTGACGCTGATCTGCGATTCCGGCGAGCGCTATCGGCAGACCTATTACGAGCCCGCTTGGCTGAAGGCGCGCGGGCTCGATCCGACGCCGTTCGAGGCCAATTTGTCGTCGTTTCTCGCGACAGGTGAGCCGCTGACGCTCGCCGTCGACGATTTCGCAAATCCCCAGAGCGCACGAGGCCCCGAGGCGACATAATCGAATTTGTCGGAACGCCCGCCTGGCGTGCGATGTCACGGCAACTTCACTTGCGTTGCGCGCACCTGCGGGCAAGCCTCGTATTCTCAACGAGGAGATCTCCACCGTGCGCCTTCCCATTCTCGATCCGAAGGATCTGACCGACGAACAGAAGCCGCTCTATGACGACATGCGAGCCGGCATCAAGGACCACTTCAAGGGCTTCGTGAATATGCGCGACGACGGCGCGCTGCTCGGGCCCTGGAATCCCTGGGTCCGCGAGCCGCGCTTCGGCAAGCCGGTGTGGGAGCTGGTCAAGGCGATCGCGTCGAACCCGCTGCTGCCGGCCCCGGTGCGCGAGGTCGCCATCCTCGTCACCGGCTCGCACTTCCGCTCCGGTTACGAGCTCTATGCCCATGTGCTGGTCGCCGAGCAGCGCGGCCTGTCTGACGAAAAGCTCGCGACCATCGTCGCCGGTCAGCGGCCGGTGGATCTCACCAGGCAGGAGGCCATCGCGTATGACGTGGCGTCCGCGCTGGTCAGTGGCGGCGTGCTGCCGGAATTGACCTGGCGCGCCGCCGTGAAGGAGTTCGGCGAGCACGGCGCGGCCGAGCTGTCCTATCTCGTCGGCGTCTATTGCATGGTCTCGGTCACGCTCAACACGTTCGACGTGCCGGTGCCGGACTAAAAGCCGCGTCCTTCGATCACTCCGCCGCCTTGCTTGCAGGCGGCGGGGGCGCGAAGGCGATGCAGCGGTTGCGGCCCTCGGCCTTGGCCTGGTAGAGCGCATGATCGGCCGCGCCCATCAGCGCGTCGATGCCGGACATGCTGACGGCGGCCTCGGCGATCCCGACGCTCACGGTGAGGCCGAACTGAATTTCGCCGGCGACGATTTGCGCGCTCATCACACGTTTGCGGATGCGATCGGCCACGGTCCTTGCACGAGACAGGCTGGTCTCGGGAGATCCGGTTTACCACCTATCCACCATGATCCCAGTCAGTTGCGGACCGCATAGAGCGGCGTTCGCAACGTCACCTGGTAGGACGGCTTCGGCATCCAGGCGATCTGCGCGGTGATGCCGAACAGGCGGTTGTCGTTGTCGTCCATGCGATCGAGGTCGAGCCGCAGGATCGGCTGCGTGAAAGACTCCGCCAGCGTCCGGCCCGCGAGCTGCGCCCCGCCGAACGACTGCATGCCGAGGCGCCCGGTGAACTTCCAGTTGCTCGGCCATTGGTAATAGCCGCCGGCATAGAGGATCGTGTTGGGCCGGATGCTGGCGAACGGGCTGGCGATGGTGGTGGTGGTGTACTGCACTCCGGCCAGCCAGCCGCGCGTCTCGTCCTCGTCGAGCGCGTAGTCGAATTCCAGGATGTTGTTGAACGAGTTCGTCATGCCCTGATCGTTCGGCACCGATTGCGTCAAGGTCGATTGCAACGTGATGGTCGGGATCGAGCCGCCATTCTGCCGATAGAGGTCGGCCTGCACGCCAATGTTCCAGCTTGTGACGTCGAACGTCGACCAGCCGCCGCCGATGTCGGTCGTCGAGCCCGACACGCCGCCATAGAGCGAGACGCGGTCGCTGACGTCGACGGTCAGCGGCAGGGGGACGGCAAACGATTTCGCGGCCGGCAAGCCGTTCGACAGCGCTGCGCCTCTGCGCACCGCCAAAGCCTCGAGCGCGGCCGACAGTGACGTGTTGCCGAAGCCGAGCCCGAGCGTGCCCGCCGGAATCGTCGCGTAGGTCGTGCGCAGATCGAGATAGATGTTCGGGACCGCCGGCTTTGCCGGTGCGTCCTCCTCGGCTTCGGCGGAGCAGGCGGCGCTGGTCGAAATCGCCAGACAGGCCAGTCCCATTGCGACAGTGCGCAGAGCCGGACGATGCGATAGGCAGTGACTGGGCACGTGACAATCCGACGCGCGGGGTCTGTGTGGCGAAATCGTGTGCTAGATGGAACGTGATCGCTCCCGTGGTCAAGCGCTATCCGCAAACGATGGACGGCATCGATGTGCGCGGCTACCCTGTCGTGATTGCACCGATACGCTTCGCCGGCCAGAGTGCAGGCCGGGCAATGGAGGACGACAGCCATGACCACGTCACGCCGCATCCTGCTCGCCGGAATGGCGGGGCTCGCCGTCGCTCCGACCGCTGTCGCGGCCGCACCCGCGCCAGTGCGCGATGACGCGACGGTTGCCGAAGAACGCTTTGCGCGCCTGATCGCCGCGGCGCATGCGCCCGACGTCACCTGCGCCCGGCAGGCCGAACGTTATGCGGACGCGCATTGGGCTGACTATGTTGTGGCAGCGAGGGCCGTTATCGATGCGCGCGCCTGATACGCGCTCTTACCTCGCAACCGCTCGTCGAACCTGCTCGCCGATCTGCGACAGCACCAGCTGCGCCTGCGGCAGGATCGCGCCCATGGCGTGGAAATTGTGAACCATGCCGTCGTGGCAGACATGCTCGACGGCGACGCCCGCGGCGAGCAACTTGCGGGCATAGGCATTGCCTTCATCGCGCATCGGATCGTACTCGGCCGTGTGGATGATCGCGGTCGGCAGACCCGTGAGCCGTGTTGCCCGCAAGGGAGAAACGCGGGGATCGGCGGTGTCGATACCGTCAGGCAGATAGTCGGAGAGATCGGCCTCGATCGTGACGCGGTCGATCAGATGGCCCTCGGCAAAGGCCTCTCGTGAGGGCGAGGTTTCCTCGAAATCCAGCACCGGGCAGATCAGGCATTGCGCGGCGATGGCGAGGCCGGCGGTCTGCGCCGCCTCCTGGCATACGATCGCAGCGAGTGTTGCACCCGCGGAATCGCCGCCGACCACCAGACGGTCCGCATCGATGCCGAGCGATTCGGCCTCGCGCGCGACCCATTCGGTGGCGGCAATCGCGTCATCGACGGCGGCAGGGAATTTGTGCTCCGGTGCGAGCCGGTAGTCGACCGAGACGAGGCGGCAGCCGGTGGCATGCGCCAGCGCCGCCGCGATGCGATCATGCGTGGCAATGCCGCCCGCGACCATGCCGCCGCCATGGAAAAACACGAAGCCAGGCGCACGCTGATCGGCATTTGCAGGCGTGTAGAGCCGATAGGGCAGTTCGCTGGCGCGGCCGGGCATCATACCGTCGCGCACCGTCACGTCCGGCGCATCGGTGCGCGCGAACTGCATCAGCTTCGCCAGCGATTGCCGCCGCGCCTCCACGCTCGGCCGGCCGCTGGCCCGCGGCCCAGCCGCAGCCATCATGGTCAACAGGCGCTTTGCGAGCGGATCGAGCGACATGCTGCCTCCTTCTTCCCGTGCGGGAGAGGGTAAACCACCAATTCCGCGCAGGGAATCATTTAGATGTTGCGTCCAATAGTGGCGCTATATTGCGGCAGCATGCCAAGGGAGGCCTGATATGGCCGAGATCAGGAAGCCGATCGAATATTCGCCGAGCTGGACCTTCTTCGAGGGTAAATGGCACGACGGCAATGTGCCGATCATGGGCCCGCGCACGCATGCGGCCTGGCTCGGCTCGATCGTGTTCGACGGTGCACGCGCGTTCGAGGGTGTTGCGCCCGATCTCGATCGTCACGTCGCCCGCGCCAATCAATCCGCGATCAATTTTGGCCTGAAGCCGGTAGTCGATACCGGCACCTGGCTCACGCTCGCAACCGAAGGCATTGCCCGCTTTGCGGCCAATGCAGAGCTCTACGTCCGTCCGATGTATTGGGCGCAGAACGGCTCGGGCGGCGGCGTGCTGTTCGACCCCGAGACCACCAATTGGTGCCTGTGCATCTACGAGGCGCCGATGCCCAAACCCGTCGGCAACGCCATCACCCTGTCGCCATTCCGCAGGCCGACCGCCGAATGCGCCCCGGTCGAGGCCAAGGCGGGCCTGCCTCTACCCGAATAATTCGCGCGCGCTCGCGGAAGCCGCCTCGCGCGGCTTCCAGAACGCGTTGATGCTCGACATGCTCGGCAACGTCGCCGAGTTCGGCAATTCCAACGTGTTCATGGCCAAGGACGGCGTGGTCTATACGCCGGTGCCGAACGGCACCTTCCTCAACGGCATCACGCGCCAGCGCGTCATCACCCTGCTTCGCGGCGACGGCGTCACCGTGGTCGAGAAGACGCTGCGCTATGCCGACTTCCTGGCTGCCGACGAGATCTTCTCCACCGGCAATTTCGCCAAGGTCGCCCCGGTGATCCGCATCGACGAGCGTGAGCTGAAGCCGGGCCCGTTCTACACCCGTGCGCGCAAGCTCTATTGGGACTTCGCGCATGCGGTGAAGCTGGCGGCATAGCTGCCATTTACTCCGCTGTCATCCAGCATTCCAGAGACAGCATGATTGAACCGATGGGCCTCGGCGTGCTGGATGCCCCTTCGCGGGGCATGACAGCTGATCTTAGTTGCGCTTTCGAAACCGGCTGAACTGAAACGCCTGCGTCGAACCCCAGGGCGTATGATGCGTCTCGCGGCGCGTCTCGACCAGCTCGAAATCCGGCCCGAGCTCCGCAGCAAGGCTGGCGCTGTCATGGCGTTGCACCGGCAAGCCGCTGCATTTCTCCGGACCATCGGGCGCAAAGGTCGCGATGATGATCTGGCCGCCAGGCGCAATCGCGGATCGCAGGCGCTCGACGTAAGCCGCCCTGTCGTGGGGGTCGGTCAGGAAGTGAAACGCCGCGCGGTCGTGCCACACATCGTAAGTCCTGGTCGGCCGCCAAGTCGTGGCGTCGGCGACGATCCAGTCGACCGCGGAAGAGGCCCGACCGATTCGCGTCTTCGCCGCGTCGAGCGCGTTGGCGGAGAGGTCCAGCACGGTGAGATCGCGATATCCGTCTTGAAGAAGAGCATCGACCAGCCGCGAAGCGCCCCCGCCGATATCGATGATCGCCGCGTCGCGATCCGGATTGGCAGCGCGGATCATGTCGCGCGAGATCGTCGGGCTATCCTGAAACCAGCTGACCTCGGCCTCGCCCTTGGTGGCGTAGACGTTGTCCCAATGCATGGTGCGGTCGGGCATCGCGCGCTCCGTGCGTGTCAACCCGTCATCCTGAGGCGCCGGAGCGGAGGCCTCCAGCGACAACGGCTTCGCCGTTGCGCGAGGATGACTGGGTTAAAGCCGGTGAGGAAGAAATGGTAGGCGCGCGCGAAATTGCCAATCGCGCGCCCGCCGCGGGCGGACGCGCTGGTCGACGCGAAAGGTCCTACTCGTCCTTCTTCGACATGCGCTCGAGGCGCTCCTGCATGTCCTTCATCTGCTGGCGCAAATCGTCGATGTTGCTGTCCTTCGGCGTCTCGGCGTTCGCGTCGGACTCCGGCTCGGCGGCGGCCGCCGGACGGCCCGCATTGGGAGCAAACGGCTTGAACATCGAGAAGGTCTGCTGGAACAGCTCCATGTTCCGGCGGACTTGTTCTTCCAGAGGAGCAAAAGGAGTGCCGGACAGGGTGTTGGCGATCTGCTTGCGGAACTTCTCTTGCTCCTGGGTCAGGGTCGCAATCGACTGCTCCAGATATTTCGGCACCACCATCTGCATGCTGTCGCCGTAGAAGCGGATGAGCTGGCGCAGGAAGGTGGTCGGGAGCAGGTTCTGGCCGGCCTTGTTCTCCTGCTCGAAGATGATCTGGGCGAGCACGGAGCGGGTGATGTCGTCGCCGGTCTTGGCGTCATAGACCAGGAAATCTTCGCCATCCTTGACCATCGCGGCGAGGTCTTCCAGCGTCACATAGGTACTCGTTCCGGTGTTATAGAGCCGGCGGTTCGCGTATTTCTTGATGGTCGTGGGTTGGTCTGATTTCGCCATGGGCTCTCACTTGCAAGCGCGGAGAACGGGAACCGAGCGGGCTATGCCGCAGGGCGGGAAGAGTACGCAACGCAACAAAATAAGCATTTTCAAAGGGCTCACGCTACCGTTTTGTGCGGCACGGTTAATCGCAGAGCAAAATCTTGCTTGCGAAAGCGCCAAGAACGCTATTTTGAATGCGCTGCGGTATGAATTCGGTCGCCGGCCGATTGACATGCCTCAACGACGTTAACAGGATGGCTGACGAGACTGGCGAGCCGTTTTCTCAAAGCCCCGCCTGCCCCTTTCAAGAAACCTCAAGCCTCAGGAGATGCCCATGTCAGACGATGTCGTCATCGTCAGCGCCGCCCGCACCCCGGTCGGAAGCTTCAACGGAGCGTTCGCGACACTTCCCGCCCACGATCTCGGCGCCATTGCCATTAAGGCCGCGCTGGAGCGCGGTGGCATCGAGCCCGGTCGGGTCTCGGAAGTCATCATGGGTCAGATCCTGACCGCCGCCCAGGGCCAGAACCCGGCCCGTCAGGCCTCGATCGCCGCCGGTATTCCGGTGGAGAGCCCGGCCTGGGGCGTCAACCAGCTTTGCGGTTCGGGCCTGCGCACGGTCGCACTCGGTTACCAGGCGCTGCTCAACGGCGATTCCGAGATCGTGGTCGCCGGCGGCCAGGAATCCATGAGCATGGCCCCGCACGCCCAGTATCTGCGTGGCGGCGTCAAGATGGGTCCTGTCGAGTTCGTCGACACCATGATCAAGGACGGCCTGTGGGATGCCTTCAACGGCTACCACATGGGCAACACCGCCGAGAACGTCGCACGGCAGTGGCAGATCACCCGCGCCCAGCAGGACGAGTTCGCGGTCGCCTCGCAGCAGAAGGCCGAAGCGGCGCAGAAGGCCGGCAAGTTCACCGACGAGATCGTTCCCGTCACCATCAAGACCCGCAAGGGCGACATCGTCGTCAGCGCCGACGAATATCCGCGTCATGGCGCCACGCTCGACGGCATGGCCAAGCTCAAGCCCGCCTTCGAGAAGGACGGCACGGTCACCGCGGGCTCGGCATCCGGCATCAATGACGGCGCCGCCGCCGTGGTGCTGATGACCGCCAAGCAGGCCGCCAAGGAAGGCAAGAAGCCGCTCGCCCGGATCGTGTCCTGGGCGCAGGCCGGCGTCGATCCGAAGATCATGGGCTCCGGCCCCATCCCGGCCTCGCGCGCCGCGCTGAAGAAGGCCGGCTGGAATGTCGGCGATCTCGACCTGATCGAGGCCAACGAGGCCTTCGCGGCGCAAGCCTGCGCCGTCAACAAGGATCTCGGCTGGGATACCTCCAAGGTCAATGTCAACGGCGGCGCGATCGCGATCGGTCATCCGGTCGGCGCGTCCGGCGCACGCGTCCTGGTGACGCTGCTGCACGAGATGCAGAAGCGCGATTCGAAGAAGGGCCTCGCCACGCTGTGCATCGGCGGCGGCATGGGCATCGCGATGTGCATCGCGCGCGACTGAAGATGGCTGACACGTAGCTTACGCGCAGTTTGCGCGTGCGCTGCACACGTCAGTGAGTGCGTTGCACGCGACTAAAAAGGCAGCGGTTGCAAATCAAATATTCTTCGCAATCTTGCAGGCCTCGACTAAATACAAACGCCCGGCTCAACGCCGGGCGTTTTGTTCTTGATGTCCGTCAAACCAACCGCATAATCCAACGTTAAAAAACAATCGCTTCAGAAACGTCCGAAGAGTCCAAGGGAAGGAATACGACATGGCACGTGTTGCATTGGTCACGGGTGGTACGCGGGGCATCGGTGCTGCGATCAGCAAGGCACTGAAGGCGGCGGGATACAAGGTTGCGGCGAGCTATGCCGGCAACGATACGGCGGCGGAGAAGTTCAAGGCCGAGACCGGCATTGCCGTCTACAAATGGGACGTCAGCAGTTTCGATGCCTGCGCCGAGGGCGTGAAGAAGGTCGAGGCCGAACTCGGACCGATCGAGGTGCTCGTCAACAATGCCGGCATCACCCGCGACACCGCCTTCCACAAGATGACGCTGGAGCAGTGGAACGCGGTCATCAACACCAATCTCGGCTCGCTCTTCAACATGACGCGCCAGGTCATCGAGGGCATGCGTTCGCGCAAGTTCGGCCGCATCATCTCGATCTCGTCGATCAACGGCCAGAAGGGGCAGTTCGGTCAGGTCAATTATTCCGCGGCGAAGGCCGGCGACATCGGCTTCACCAAGGCGCTCGCGCTGGAGAATGCCAAGGGCGGCATCACCGTCAATGCGATCTGCCCCGGCTACATCAACACCGAAATGGTGCAGGCGGTGCCGAAGGACGTCCTGGAGAAGAACGTGATCCCGCAGATCCCGGTCAGCCGGCTCGGCGAGCCCGAGGAGATCGCGCGGGCGGTCGTGTTCCTGGCGGCCGACGAAGCCGGTTTCATCACGGGCTCGACGATGACCATCAATGGCGGCCAGTATCAGGCCTGATATGGCGCCAAGCCTTCAGGTCAAAAGCCTGTAGCTTCAGGCGCGACAAGGCGTTAGTGAAGACGACAATGCCCGGCCTCGTGCCGGGCATCGTTGTCCTCAGAGCCTTCGTCAATGACCCCGCGCACAGCCACGCTGATCGGATTGACCGCGATCCTGATGTGGTCGTTGCTGTCGGTGATGACGGTGGCGACCGGAACGATCCCGGCGTTCCAGCTCGCCGCGATGACCTTCGCGATCGGCGGCCTGGTCGGCCTGCTCACCTGGATCGGCCGCGGCGAGGCGGCGAAGAGCCTGCGTCAGCCGCTGGTCGTCTGGGCTGTCGGCGTCGGCGGCCTGTTCGGCTATCACGCGCTGTATTTTCTCGCGCTGCGCTTTGCGCCGCCGGCCGAAGCCGGCCTGCTGAATTATCTGTGGCCGCTGCTGATCGTGCTGTTCTCGTCCTTCCTGCCGGGCGAGCGGCTCGCCCTCCATCACATCGTCGGCGCGATGCTCGGCCTTGTCGGCACCGTGCTGCTGTTCGCCGGCAACACCTCCGGCTTCGTGGCGGGGCAGGTGCCGGGATTGGCCGCGGCCTTCATCGCCGCGTTCGTCTGGGCGGCCTATTCGGTGCTGTCGCGCCGGCTCAAGGCCGTTCCGACCGATGCGGTCGCCGGATTCTGTCTGGCCACCGCCGTGCTTGCCGCGCTGATGCATGGCCTGCTCGAGACCACCGTCTGGCCGGAGACCACGCTGCAATGGCTCTCGGTGATCGCGCTCGGCATCGGTCCCGTCGGTGCCGCGTTCTACGCCTGGGACATCGGCATGAAGCGCGGTGACATCCGCGTGCTCGGCGCTGCCTCCTACGCGACGCCGCTGCTCTCGACCGGCTTCCTCATCGCCGCCGGTTTCGCCAAGGCCAGCGCCAACATCGCGATTGCTGCGATCCTGATTGCCGGCGGCGGTTTGATTGCCGCGAAGGATATGGTGCTACGGAAGCGGTGATCGTCATTCCGGGCGAATCCGGAATGACGGTGCGGGACTACGGCTCCCAGCCCTGTGGTGCGAGCTCGAAGCCTGCGAATTCGAATGCCGGGGCCACGGTGCAGCCGACCAGCGTCCACTCGCCCGTCGTCTCCGCCGATTGCCAGGCCTGTGCCGGCACGATCGCCTGCGGCCGGTCTCCATTCGCAAGGTCAGTGCCGAGCCGCACCTGGTGCTGCGAGCAGCCGTCGTGGGCGATGCGCAGCATCAAGGGACTGCCGGCGTAATAGTGCCATGTCTCGACCGCGTCGACGCGATGCCAGTGCGAACGCTCGCCGCGTGCCAGCAGGAAGTAGATCAGGGTCGAGCGCGAACGCCCGTTGGCGTCCGTGGTCTGGTCGCGAAACGTCTCGCGATAGTGGCCGCCCTCGGGATGCGGACGGAGTTCGAGGCGCGCGATGATCTCGGCTGCAGTCGGCATCGATCCAGTCAGGACTTTCTTCTGCAGGACTTGTGCTTCAGGACTTGTTTTTGCGCTCGCGCAGCTCGCCGAAGACTGCGGCGGCATCCGCGCCCTTCATGTGCAGCCTTGCCGCGACCTGCGGCTCATCGGCGCGCAGGAACACGTTGGCCCGCTTCTCGTCGCCAAGCAGCGTGGGAATGGTCGGCTTGTTCTCGGCCCGGAGCCTCGTCACCTCCGCTGCACGCGCCTGGAGCGCCGCATTGTCGGGATCGACGGTGAGCGCGAACTTGACGTTGGAGGCCGTGTATTCGTGGCCGCAATAGAGCTTGAAGTCGTCGGGCAGGGCACGCAGCTTCAGAAGCGAATCCCACATCATCGGATAGGTGCCCTCGAACACCCGGCCGCAGCCGATCGAGAACAGCGTGTCGGCGGCGAACACCGTCTTCTCGGTGTCGAACACGTAGGAGATGTGGTCGAGCGTGTGGCCGGGCGTCTCCAGGACGCGCGCCAGCAAATTGCCGATCTTGATCACGTCGGCATTGGCAACACGCAGATCGACGTCCGCAATTTTCGTGGTCTTGTCGTGCGGCGCGACGACGCGGCAGTTGTATTTCCGCTTGAGTTCGGCGACCCCGCCGACATGATCGCCGTGATGATGGGTGATCAGGATGTCTGTGAGCTGCCAGCCCTCGCGCTCCAGCGCTGCCAGGATGGGGCCGGCCTCGGGCGCGTCGATCGACGCCGTCGCCTTGGTTTCCACATCGTGGATCAGATAGCCGAAATTGTCGTTTAAACAGCTGAAAGTACGAATTTCGGCGGCCATGTCATCTCCATCGGGCTCAGCCCCGCCAGACAAATATGGCGTTAACGTTGCGCAGGCAATGCAATATTCCGCGCGCGGCGGCGGTCTCGCGCATGTTACATTGCCGTCATGACCATCGACGTCGTCGACCTCCGCGAGTTCTATTCCCGCCGCCTCGGGATCGTGGCGCGGCAAATGATCAATCGCGGCATCAGGGAACGCTGGCCGAGGGCGGAGGGCCACCGCGTGCTCGGCCTCGGCTATCCCACCCCCTATCTGGGGTTGTTCCGCGAAGACGCCGAGCGCTGCCTCGCCTTCATGCCGGCGGCCCAGGGCGTCCTGAAATGGCCGACGGGACGGCCGGCGCTGGCCTCTCTGGTCGACGAATTCTCGCTGCCGCTTCCCGACGCCGCGGTCGACCGCATCCTGCTGGTTCACGCGCTGGAGATGTCGGACGATCCGGCCGCGCTGCTGCGCGAGGTCTGGCGGGTACTGTCGCCGTCCGGGCGCGTGATCGCGGTGATCCCGAACCGGCGCGGGGTATGGACCCGCACCGACAGCACGCCGTTCGGTCACGGCCGGCCCTATTCGCGCTCGCAGATCACCGACCTGCTGCGCCAGACCTGGTTCACGCCGACCGCCTGGGGAGAGGCGCTGTTCATGCCGCCCTATGCCGGCGGCTGGGTGCTGAAATCGGCGCAGATGTGGGAGCGCGCCGGTGCGGCACTGTCGCTGCCCTTTGCCGGCGTCCATATCGTGGAGGCGACCAAGCAGGTCTACCGCGCGATCCCCGCCAAGCGCGAGCGGGCGCGGCTCATTCCCTCGCTCGCGAAGCCCGTGCTGGTGCCATCCTCGACGACGGTGACGCGCGGCTAGGTCACAAGCGTTGCCGCGACCGATGGTCGTCAAAAACAAAATCGTCCCGGCGAGGCCGGGACGATTCCAGATCAGTCGATCAGAAGAAGCTCACTTACTCGCTGGGCGCGAGATCATCGCCGGACGCGGCCGGAGCTGCTTCGCGCTCGGGGCGCGGGCCATGCGGCCGGCGCCGCCGGCGCGGGAAGCGTTCGCCACCGCCGGCACCGCCCTCGAAACCGGCCTGGCCGCCATTCGCGCCGCCGTTCACCTGCGGCTGCGCGCCGGTGATGAAGGAGGGCAGGCGATCGACGCTGCCGGTGTCGGTGACGACGGGCTGCGGCTGATTCTGCGGTTGCGGCTGGGGCTGATATTGCGGCTGCGGGCGATGGTCGCGCTCGCGGTGCTCGCGCGGTTGCTGCTGATCGCGCTGATAGGGCTGGTTTTCGCGCTGCTGATGGTCACGCTGGTGATGATCGCGCTGGCCGTCGCGGTCGCGCGCGAAGGGCTGCTGCTGTTGCGGCTGCGGGACGAAGCCCGGCTCCTGGCCGAAATTCGAGAAATTCTCGCCGTCGTCGTCGCTGTCGTCGCTGTTGCTGCTGATCGGCTCGTCGCCGCGCGGCTGCTGATTCTGGCGGAACTGTTCCTGGGCCGCGGCGATCAGACGGAAATAATGCTCGGCGTGCTGGTAGTAGTTCTCGGCTGCAACGGGGTCGCCGGAAGAGCGCGCGTCGCGCGCGAGCTGGAGATACTTTTCAGCGATGTGCGAGGCGGTGCCGCGGATCTTGATGTCGGGTCCGTTGGACTCGTAGACCCGGGTCATCGGGTTCTGGCTGCGCCGGTTGTTGTTGTTATTGTTATTGTTGCGGTTGCGCATCCGCTGCTTGTTCTGACCGTTTCTCATGTCCTGCCTTTAATTCCAGCCCTAAACGTTGCACGCATTACTTGATTGCTAGGAGTGACCTGGACAGCGGTTCACATCGCTCGCGCGCACCGCGCGCAAGAGCGGATCGAACCCTGCCGATGTTCGTCGACCGTCGCGTTCAAACAAGGACGCGTTCCCCACCCGCCAGCACTGATCGCCAGCGAACCCATTCATTTTGCCTGCCGAAACAAGCCCAGCTGTGTTGCGTAAGTCTTCAAGCGCAATATCAGGCTTTCGTTCACTTTGCGGTCGGAGAGCAGCGCAGCTCCAATGGCTATCGCGCTTCACAGGACCTGCGGCTTGGAACCTTTATCAGTAAAGCTCTCGCCCGAGAGCCCGGCTTTCGCCCGTAGGTCTACGGGGCCGGCACCGATGTCTTGATCGGAACGTAGTCGTTCCCAAGGGATATTCCAAGAGCTTTTTGCAAGCCAATCCGGCTTTTATGGGGGCATTTTTCGGGCCGAAACGGCCCGCAGAATGCCCGCCAGGTCGGCCTTGGGCGGCCTGTCCACCGTTAACGCGCCTGCTATCATCAAGGTTTCAATATTTCTGGCCTGCCCCTGTCCGGCCTCGACGATCAGCGCTCCGCCGGGGGCGAGACGCTCGGCGGCCTGCGGGATCAGGGCGCGATAGGCGTCATATCCGTCATTGCCGCCGTCGAGCGCTAGATGCGGATCGTGCTCGCGCACCTCGATGCTCAGTTTCGGAATTTCGGCGGAGGGAATATAGGGCGGGTTCGAGACGATGAGGTCAAACGGGCCGCGCAGCGCCGTCAGATAGGAGCAGGCGACGAAGCCGGCGCGATCGACGAGGCCGAGGGCGGCCGCATTGTCGCGCGCCGTATCGAGCGCCGTCGGGCTGACATCGGTGCCGACGCCAAACGCGTCGGGAATCTCCCGCAGCAATGCGAGCAGGATGGCGCCCGATCCGACGCCGATATCAGCGATTCGCGGGCGCCGCCCCGATATCGACAGGCCCCAGAAGATCTCGAGCGCCAGTTCGACGACGGTCTCGGTGTCCGGCCGCGGTACCAGCGTCGCCTCCGACAACCGCAACGGCATGCCCCAGAAGTCTCGCACGCCGAGAATGCGGGCGACCGGCTCATGCGCGAGCCGGCGTTGCGCGTATCGTTCGAGCCGCGTGGTCTCCTCAGGCGTGAGTTGTCGCGATGCCTGCGTCACCATACCGGTCAGATCGAGCTCCAACGCGGCCCCGACGAGCAGGCGCGCATCGAGGGTCGCCTGCTCGATGCCGGCCGCTTGCAGCCGTGCCCCGAGCGCGCGCCGCGCACTCTCGACATTATGTCCGGGATCGATATTTGTCGCCAATGGAGCCATCCTGCCTGCCATCGTGGATAGATCGGCCGGCTCGCTTGCGTCAACGGAAAGGAGCGCGTTTGATCGCGCCTCGCAAGCGTGGAGGGGTCCATGACGGCCTATGACGATCAGAACGTCTTCGCAAAGATCCTGCGCGGCGAGATTCCCTGCTTCGAGGTTTTCAGGGACGACCGCAGTCTGGCCTTTCTCGACATCATGCCGCGCGCGCCCGGACACACGCTGGTGATTCCGCGGGCGCCGGCGCGCGGCATCCTGGATATCGCGGAGGACGATCTGGCCGCCGTCGCCCGGACGGCCAAGCGAATCGCGATTGCGGCGATGAAGGCGTTTGACGCGGAGGGTATCATCCTCCAGCAGTTCAGCGAGCCGGCCAGCGGGCAGGTGGTGCTTCACCTGCACATGCACGTCATGCCTGTCAGGGCCGGCGTCGATCTCTTGCCGGCGCAGACGCGCAAGGAAGATATGGCCGTGCTCGCCGATCACGCCAAGCGGATGATCGCGGCGCTTGGCGGCTGAGCCTGACAGCCGAGATCGGCGGGTGGCTAGACGCCGAGATAGCGCTGCAGCAGCTCCGGCTGGGCCTTGAGCTCCTGCGCCGGACCCTCGTGCACGATGTGGCCGTTGTTGACGATGTAGATCCGGCTTGCCAGCGCCAGCGTCGCCGCCAAATTCTGCTCGACCAGCACGATGGTCTGGCCGGCCGCCGCCAGCTCGCGGCAGGCCTTGACGAGATCGTGGACGATGACGGGCGCGAGCCCCTCGAACGGCTCGTCCAGCAGCACGATCTTGGGATCGCGCACCAGCGCCCGCGCGATCGCGAGCATCTGCTGCTCGCCGCCGGAGAGCTCGGTGCCGCGGTTGCTCCGTCGCTCCTTCAGCCGCGGAAACATCTCGTAGACGCGGTCGAGCGGCCAGCGTTTCGGCGCGGTGATCCCGGCAAGGGTGATGTTCTCCTCCACCGACAGGCTGCCGAAGATACGGCGCTCCTCGTGCACGAGCTGCATGCCCGCCTGCGCGATCCTGTGGCTCCTGCGTCCGGCGATATCGATGCCGTCGAACCTCACGCTGCCGCTGCGCGGCGTCACGACGCCCATCAGGCTCTTCAGCGTCGTGCTCTTGCCGGCGCCGTTGCGGCCGAGCAGCGCCACCACCTCGTGACGTTCGACGTGCATGGCGACGTCGAACAGGATGTGGGAATCCCCGTAATAGCTGTTCAGGCCGTTGACCTCGATCAGGCTCATGCGGCGATCTCCCCGTGCACGCCGCCGAGATAGGCCTCCTGCACCGCGGCGTTGGTCCTGATTTCCTCCGGCGTGCCGTCGAGCAGCACCTTGCCCTCCTGAAGCACCGTCACGCGCTCGACCAGCTCGAACAGCGAATCCATGTCGTGGTCGATGATGATCGTGGTGCGGCCGCGCGCGATCGATTTGAGCAGCTTGACGGTCTCGACCCGCTCGCGCGGGCTCATGCCCGCGAGCGGCTCGTCGAGCAGCAGCAGGCGTGGCGAGGTCGCCAGCGCGAGCCCGATCTCGAGCCGGCGCTTCTCGCCATAAGCGAGTTCGGCGACCGGCGTGTCGGCGCGGCGGGTCAGATTGACCAAAGCGAGCGTATGCTCCACCTGCTCCGCCAGGCCCTTGACGCTGGAGAGCTTGCGGAAGAGATCGAGGCGGAACTTGCCGCGCAGCTCGGCGAGCGCGGCAATCGTCAGGTTCTGCCGCACCGTCAGCCCGGTGAAGAGCTGGTTGACCTGGTAGCTCTTGGTGAGCCCGAGCTGGCAAACCTCGGTGACCTTCAATCCCGTGATGTCGCGTCCCTCGAACACGATCTGGCCCGATGTCGGCGCGATCTCGCAGGTCAGCATCTTGAAGAAGGTCGACTTGCCGGCGCCGTTGGGGCCGATGATGCCGCGCAGCTCGCCTTGATTGACGCTGAAATCGATGTCGCTGTTGGCGACGAGGCCGCCATAGCGCTTGGTGAGACCGGTGGCTTTCAGGATCGGCCCGGAATAGGCGGGGTGCGCGACCTCCTTGGCCTGCATCGGCGCGGGCGCAAGGTGCAGTGTCGTCTCAGTGTCAGGCTCGGCCTCCGTATCGCTTCGCTTACGCCTGCCGGAGAGAAGGCGATAAAGGTCCGCAAGACCGCCGATGATGCCGCCGCGCAGGAAGCAGACCAGCAGCACGAACACGACGCCGAGCACCAGCTTCCAGGCGGCGCCCAGGCCCAGCGCGGACTGGAGGAAATCCTGGAGGAAGAGCCAGACGGTCGCGCCGACCAGCGGCCCGAACAGCGTGCCTCGGCCGCCAATGGCGGTCTGCATCACCAATTGACCGGACGTGTCGAAAGTGAAGGCGTCCGGCGGCATGAAGGCCTGGAGCACGCCGAGCAGGCCGCCGGCGAAACCGGCGTAGGCGGCTGCGATCACGAAAGCAGTCAATTTGTAGCCGTGGATGTTGTGGCCGACCGCGGTGGCGCGCAGCGGATTGTCGCGGATTGCGCTGAGGATGGCGCCGACCGGCGAGCGCACGATCCTGAGTGCGATGATGACGCCGATGAAATAGCACAGCGCGATGAACTGGTAGAGCGACCAGCCATTGGTGAAGTGGACGGTGGTGAAGCCGAGATTGAAGCTCGGCGTTGGCACGCCCGGCAGGCCGTTCTCGCCGCCGGTGAAGTCGGAGAGCGGATTGAACTCGACAAAGAAGAACACCTCTGCGATCGCCACGGTGATCATGGCGAAGTAGATGCCGGTGCGGCGGAGCGCGATCAGGCCGATCAGATAGCCGGTCGCGGCCGCCGCGATCATGCCGATGATCAGCGCGCCCAGCACGTTGCCGAAGCCGGCGCGGGTCAGGAGGTAGGCGGCGACGAAGCCGCCGGTGCCGTAGAAGGCGGACTGGCCGAACGACAACAGGCCCGTGAAGCCGAACAGGATGTCGAAGCCGAGGCCGAACAGGCCCCAGACCAGGATCCGGTTCACGGTGTTGGGTGCGAAGCCGAGATGGGGCAGCACGAAGGGAGCCGCGATCAGGCCGATGGCCGTCAGTGCCTCGATCAGGAAGGGGCGTTGCTTGAGCATCAGGCGATCACTCACTCGCGGCCCTGGACGCCGAGCAGGCCATGCGGTCGCACCACGAGCACGAGCGTCATCGCCGCAAACAGCATCACATAGGCGTAGCCGGGGTTGAACATGGAGGTGACGCTGATGATCTCGCCGGCGATCAGGCCGCCCAGGATCGCGCCTGGGAACGAGCCGACGCCGCCGATCACCACCACCACGAAGGTCTGGACCAGGATGTCGTCACCGATGCCCGGCGTCAGCGACACCACCGGCGCGTTGACGATGCCGGCAAAGCCGGCGGCCATCGCGCCGATGCCGAACACCACCATGAAGACCCGGTAGACATTGATGCCGAGCGAATCCACCATCACGGAATCCTCGATGCCGGCCCGCACGATCATGCCGAGACGGGTCCGGTAGAGGATGATGAACAGCGCGCCGAGTGCGATCGCGACGATGCCGACCACCGCGAGGCGGTAGGTCGGATAGAACATGAAGCCGAGATTGGTGATGCCCTGGAATATCGCCGGCGGCGGCACCAGCTGCGACTGGCTGGAGAAGATCAGCCGGATGATTTCGACGAAGCAGATGCCGAGCCCGAAGGTCACGAGCAACTGGTCCTCGTGCGGCCGATGATAGAAATGGCGAATGATGACGCGTTCCATCGCAACGCCGAGCAGCATCACGAACAGCGAGCCGGCGATCACCGCAAGGATGAACGATTCGGTGTACTGGTAGGCGACGAAGCCGGCATAGCCGCCGATCATGAACATCGCGCCATGCGCGAGGTTGAGCACGCCGAGCGTGCCGTAGATAATGGTCAGGCCGGAGCTGATCAGTGCGAGCAGCGCGCCGAGCGCGAGCCCGTTGAAGAGCTGCGAGACGAGGTTGGGCCAACTAATCATGCAATGGTCACGGTTGTGGCGCGTTCCGGCGGTGCGCAAAAATGGGTGACGCCGCAGGAGCCGGAAGCGACCTACGGCGTCACAGGGGGTTAGCGCGAGCTCAGCTGTAGTCGCCGGGATGGCAGCCAAAGGCGTCCGGCTTCTGCATCAAGCCTTCGCCGGGCACGATCTCGACCACATCGTACCAGTCTTCCTTGGTCTTCATGTCCTTCTGCTGCTTGCCCTTGACGATGATCACCGGGCGGACGCACTGATGGTCCTCGGGGCGGTAATGCACGTCGCCGACCAGGGACGGCAGCGTCTCGCCCTTCTCATAGGCCTTGATCACGTCGGGCGGGTTGAAGCTGCCGGCCTGCTCGCACATGCGGGCCCAGTGCGCGAAGCTGACATAGGCGTTCTCCGCGCCCCATTCCGGCTTGTAGCCGTACTTCTTCTCGAAGGCCTCGTTGAACATCTTGGCGAGCGGAAACTTGTCCTCGAGCGTCCACCAATAGTCGGTCGCGGCGTAGACGCCCTGCATCAGCCCGCCGGTCTCGCGCGCGATGAAGGGCACCTGGTAGGGGACGACCAGCTTCATCTTGTCGAGCACGCCGAACTGCTTGGCCTGCTGGGTCGACAGCACCGCGTCGTGGCCCCAGTTGACGTTGATCAGCACGTCGGCGCCGGAATTCGCGACGTTCAGCAGATAGGAGGAATAGTCGGGCGCGCCGAGCGGCGCGACCTGGTTGGTGACGGTGGTCCAGCCGGCAGTCGCAAGGAAGTCCTGCATCGACTTGGTGACGGTGTGACCGTAGGTGTAATCAGGCGTGAGATACGCAGCCTTTTTGCCCTTGCCGAACTCCTTGACCATGACGGGGCCGATCGCCGCCGCGGCGGTCTGGCCGAAGAAGTTCTGGCGGAAGCCGTAGCGGACGCAGTCCTTGCCGGTGGTGTCGTTCGAGCCGGAGATGCCGCAGACGAAGATCACCTTCTCGCGCTGGGCGAGCTTGTTCAGCGCGACCGCAACGGCGCTCGAGGTGCCGCCGGTGATCATGATCGCCTTGTTCTCGCTGATGAAGCGCTGCTGCGCCTGCACCGCCTCGTTCGGCTTGGCCGCGGAATCCGCGACGCCGAATTTAAGCTCCTTGCCGAGCACGCCCTTGCTGGTCTTCGGCGAGATCTTCTTGATCAGGTCGTGACCGCTGTTGATGTGCTCGATCGCGAGCTGATAGCCCTTGAGCTCGTCCTCGCCCTGCACGGCATAGGTGCCGGTGCGCGGCACCGAGATGCCGATGAAGGCGGTGGAGCCCGAAACGCCCGCGGGATAGGAGCCGACGGCCGGCTTGTCCTCGGCGAAGGCCGGCATCGCAGGCAGCACCGAGCCGCCGATGAGGCCTGCCGTGGTCTGGAGCAGGCCGCGGCGCGAGAGGCCACGGCGAATGAGATGGTCGGTCATGATCGTTTCCTCCGGATATCGTTCTTGTTTGCAGGCAAAACACGACCTGTCCGGCGGCAACCGGCCTCGAAAGGCCTGCCTGCACCGGGCGCGTCACATCCGCGTGTAGCTCCTGGACCTAAACATTGCTCGTGAGCACCATCTGTCAATTTCGCCTTTGGTCGAACGACGAAAATTATCGCGTGAAAACATATCGGATCACGATATATATTAGCCTTTGTGAGTACGAGATTGGCAGGTTCGGCGAGAGAGATGCCGCGGCAGACGACAGTAGCGGGTACCCGGAAGCGACGGTCCTGGCCGCAAGAGGCGGAGCGGCAGGAGGCGGCGTGGCCTGCCGGGGAGGGAAGCGACCAGCGCGCATCGCCGCAGTCCGGCGATGCCTCGCGCATGCCGGAGTCGCGCGGCCGGTCCGCCGGGCAGCGGGGGCCGGCCATCGGCTCCGTTCAGGCCAAACGCACGCCGGTGCCGATGCAGAGACTGAGCGTGCGGGCCCAGAATGTCCTGAAGGAGCTCGCGGTCGAGCTCACCGGCGAGCAGCCGCCGAAGGGGACCTGGTCGCCCTCGCGCGAGCTGCTGCTCGCACTGACGGCGGAGCGGCTTGCGACGACGCGCAATTGCGGTCCTCACACCATGCGGGAGATCGTGGACTGGGCGCAGGGCTGCGGCGTGACCATCAAGCCGGTGATCCCGCCCGGCGGCTCGCTGTCGCAGATGTGGGGCGAGTTGATCACGAATGCATCCGAAGGCGCCTTGACCAGCGCCGAGATCGCCAGTGCGCTCCAGCGCTCGATCAGGCGGAAGAGCGTTCGTATTCCGATCGCGTTTCAGGTCATCCTGGTGAAGATCCTGCTCTCCAACTTCGAATAGGAGGGCTGCAAAGCCCGCTATATTTGTGCATCTGCGAGGCCCATCGGTGGTTCCGCCCCGCCTTCCTTGCTAGTCTCGGCAGCGCCCGCTCCGCCGGCGGGCGGAGGTCGAAAGGCACGGAATGGCTGACTCGAAGCGGAAGACGGGACGCACGGCGCGTGCTGCGCCCTCGAGGGGCGGCGCGATGCGCGAGGCTGACTACGCCGCGCTCGCCCAATTCCGCTACCAGCTGCGCACCTTCCTCGCCTTCAGCGAAGCGGCGGCCCAGAACGCCGGATTGACGCCGCAGCAGCACCAGGCGCTGCTGGCGATCAAGGGATTGGCCGACCCCAACGGCGCCAGCGTCGGCGACATCGCCGGCTTCCTCCTGATCCGGCACCATACGGCGGTGGAGCTGGTGGACCGCATGGCGAAGTTGAAGCTGATCGGCCGGGAGGCCGATCCCGAGGATGCAAGGCGCGTCCTGGTCAAGCTGACGGCCAAGGGCGAGCAGAAGCTTCGCTCGCTCTCGCGCATTCACCTGGACGAGCTGAGCGCCGCTGCACCCGCATTGGGCAAGATCCTGCGATCGTTCCTGGCAAAGGTGCGCTGAGCAGGGATCAGGCTGCCGCGCCTTGTGCGGCGAGCTGCGCGGCCTGGTGTTCGGTGGTCAGCGCGTCGGTCAACTCGCCGAGCGCTTCGCCCGCGATCACCTGCGGCAGCTTGTAGAGCGTCAGGTTGATGCGGTGGTCGGTGACGCGGCCTTGCGGAAAATTGTAGGTGCGGATGCGCTCGGAGCGGTCGCCTGAGCCGACCTTCTCCTTGCGCTCGGCCGACCGTGCCGCATCGACGCGCTGGCGTTCGGCGTCGTAGATGCGCGAGCGCAGAATGTTCATGGCCGAGGCGCGATTCTTGTGCTGCGACCGGCTGTCCTGCATCATCACCACGATGCCGGTCGGGATGTGGGTGATGCGGATCGCCGATTCGGTCTTGTTGACGTGCTGGCCGCCGGCGCCTTGCGCGCGCATGGTCTCGATGCGCAAATCGTCGTTCTTGATGTCGACGTCGACGTCCTCGACCTCCGGCAGCACGGCCACCGTCGCGGCCGAAGTGTGGATGCGCCCCTGCGTCTCGGTGTCCGGCACGCGCTGCACGCGATGCACGCCGGACTCGAACTTCAGCTTGGAGAACGCGCCGCGGCCCTGCACCTCCGCGATGATTTCCTTGTAGCCGCCGACGGTGCCTTCGCTGGCCGAGATCACCTCGACCTTCCAGCCCTGCAAGGCAGCGAAGCGCTCGTACATCCGGAACAGGTCGCCGGCAAACAGCGAAGCCTCGTCGCCGCCGGTGCCGGCGCGGATTTCCAGCACCACGTTGCGGTCGTCCATGGCGTCCTTGGGCAGCAGCGCAACGCGAATCTTCTGGACCAGCTCCTCGATTTTCGGCGCGAGCTCGTCGCGCTCGGCTTCCGCCATGCCGCGCATCTCGGCATCGGTCGCGGGATCGGCGATCAGCGCCTCGGTGTCGGCGAGTTCTTTGACGGCAGACCGATATGCCTTCACCGCTTCGATCAGCGGGGTGATCTCGGCGAGCTCGCGCGTGATCTGCACGTAGCGCTCGGAGGCGAGCTGTCCCAACGATTCGGCCTCGAGAGAGGCATGATGTGCAAGGAGCACGTCCAGTTTGGCTTCGGGGAGTGACGACATCGGTTCAGTCTCAAATGGCGGAAGGAGGCGAGGCGGCAGGGAGCGGCGACAGGCCCGCTACAACGCCAGGCCTTCGGCCTCGGCGAATTCCGTCAGTTTCTGCCGGATCGAGACGCTGCCCGCCGGCGCGTCGAGGAGCGGACCGAGCACGGCTTCGGCCTTCTTTGCATCGAGATCGATGACCATGGCCTTCACCGGACCGAGCGCGGTTGCCGAAAGCGACAACGAGCGGTAGCCCAGCGCAATCAGCGCCAGCGCGCCAAGTGGCTTGGACGCCATCTCGCCGCAGAGCGAGAGCGACTTCTTCGCCGCCTGTGACTTGCGTGCGATCTCGCGCAGCGCGCGCAGGATCGGCGCCGACATGGTGTCGAAGCGCTCGGAGACCTTGGCATTGCCGCGGTCGACCGCGAACAGGAACTGGAACAGATCGTTGGAACCGACCGAGATGAAGTCGACCTTCTTCAAGAGCTCGTCGAGCTGATAGAGCAAAGCGGGGACCTCGACCATGGTGCCGATGTCGATACGCTCCGGCAGCGTGTGGCCGTGCTGGCGCAGATAAGTGAGCTCGCGTTCGACCAGCGCCTTCGCCGAATCGAATTCGGCGACCTCCGAGATCATCGGGAACATGATGCGCAGCGCGCGGCCGCCACCGGCGCGCAGCAGCGCGCGGATCTGGCCGCGCAGCAGGCCGGGACGATCGAGCCCGAGCCGGATCGCGCGCCAGCCGAGCGCGGGATTTTCCTCGATCACGGCTTCCATATAGGGCAGCGCCTTGTCGCCGCCGATGTCGAGGGTGCGGAAGGTGACGGGCTTGGTGCCGGCCGCATCCAGCACGGTGCGATACAGCGCCAGCTGGTCGCTGGTGCGCGGCAGGCTCTGGCCGACCATGAATTGCAGCTCGGTGCGAAACAGGCCAATGCCGGCGCTGCCGGTGTCCTCGATATGCGGCAGGTCGATGGCAAGGCCCGCGTTGATCATCAGCTCGACCTTCTGGCCGTCCCTGGTGACGCAGGGCAGGTCGCGCAGCGCCAGATATTGCGCCTGGCGGCGGGCGCGGAAGCGCACGCGCTCGGCGAAGGCCGCCTCGACTTCCTGCGAGGGGCGCACATAGATCGAACCGGAGGTGCCATCGACGATGATGGCATCGCCGGGATCGGCAATGCCGGGCGCGTTCGGCACCTCACCGACCGCGGGGATGCCGAGCGCGCGCGCCACGATCGAGACGTGGGAGTTGGCGGTGCCTTCCTCCAGCACGATGCCGCGCAGGCGCTTGCGGTCGTAGTCGAGCAGCGCCGCCGGGCCCATCGCGCGGGCGATGACGATGGCGTTGTCGGGCAGCTGCTCGCGCGAGGGCGCGTGGTCCTGGCCGACCAGCTGCCGCATCAGGCGGTAGCCGAGATCCTCGAGATCGTGCAGCCGGTCGCGCAGATAGGGGTCGGTCGAGCGCAGCATGCGCGCGCGGGTGTCGGACTGCACGCGCTCGACGGCGGCTTCCGCTGTGAGGCCGGTGGCGACCGCCTCGTGCAGCTTGTGCGACCAGCCCTGGTCGTTGGCGAACATGCGATAGGCTTCCAGCACCTCGCGATGCTCGCCGCCCTCGGCGACGTCGCCGCGCTCCAGCATGCGGTCGAGATCGGCGCGGAGCTTGGCCAGCGCGGTGTCGAGCCGCTTGATTTCCTTGGGCAGGTCCTCGGCGATGTAGTCCTTGATGACGACGCGCGGCTCGTGCAGCACGACATGGCCGAGCGCGATGCCCTCCGACAGGATCGCGCCGACCTTCTGCGCGGAATGGCGCGCGGCAGGCTCCAGCCCCGGCTGGGCCAGCGCGGACAGCTCGCCGGAGGCGATCAGCTCGGCCAGCACCATCGCGGTGGTCTGCAGCGCCTCGAGCTCCTCCTCGACATAGTTGCGCTTGGCGCGGTTCTGCACCACCAGCACGCCAAGCGTGTTGCCGGCCCGCAGGATCGGCACGCCGAGGAAGGAGTGGTAGATTTCTTCGCCGGTCTCCGGGCGGAACGAGAAGGCCGGGTGGGTTTGCGCATCGCTCAGGTTGAGCGGCGTCGCCTCGCTGGCGACGAGGCCGACCAGGCCCTCATGGGCGCTCAGCACGGTGTGATGCACGGCCTCACGGTTGAGGCCTTCGGTGGCGTAGAGCTCCAGCGTGTTGTCGATGCGCAGCACATAGACCGAGCACACCTCGGCCACCATGTTGGCGGCGATCAGCACCACGATCTTGTCCAGCCGCTCCTGGGCCGAGACCTGTTCCGCCATGGTTTCGCGGAGCCGTCTCAACAAGACGCGGGGACCTCCCGACGCGCTCCGCATGTCCCGTCAATCTCCTCCGTGTGCCCGGCCCGGCCGTATCGGCCGGCGGCTGGCCTAAAATTCCAGAAAAACAACCAATTTGTTTGTCCGGCGCCGGCACAAGCCCAAAATCCACTGGAGATTTAGCGCTTGCACCGAATCAGCGCCGCCTAACTGGGACACAGTCTGCGGCAGCCCACCCTGTTCGCCGTATAGCGAATTGAGGCTTGTTTTGCCAAGCAAAACGCCTGCCAAACGCGAAGGTGTGTACACCTTCGCGTTTGCTGCGACCGCTAAGAGAAAATTAGTCCAGGCATGGTCCGGAAAGTGCGAAACGGTTTTCCGGAAAGACCATGCTCAAACAACAACCTGAAGCGCGACGATGGTCGCGTTTCAGGCCTGATCGAGACCGTAGAGCGTGTGCAGGGTGCGCACCGCGAGCTCGGTATAGGCGGTATCGATCAAAACCGAGAATTTGATCTCGGAGGTTGTAATGGCCCGGATGTTGATATTCCGTCCGGCGAGGGCCGAGAACGCCTGGGCGGCGACGCCGGCATGGCTGCGCATGCCGCTGCCGATCACCGAGATCTTGGCGACGTCGGTGGCGGTATCGAGCCGCGCGTAGCCGATCTTGCCCTTGGCGGCGGTAATCGTGTCCTTGGCGCGGGTATAGTCGGCCGCCGGCACCGTGAAGGTGAGGTCGGTCGTCTTGCCGTCCTCGGAGACGTTCTGCACGATCATGTCGACGTTGATGTTGGCTTCTGCCAGCGGGCCGAAGATCGAGGCCGCAACGCCCGGCTTGTCCTCGATCTGGCGCACCGAGATCTGGGCCTCGTCCTTGGAGAAGGCGATACCAGTGACGACGTGGCTTTCCATGATCTCCTCCTCGCTGCAGATCAGCGTGCCGGGCGGCTGGTTGGCATGCGGGTCGATATCCTCGGGCTTGTCGAAGCTCGAGCGGACGAAGATCGGCATGTTGTGGACCATGCCGAGTTCCACCGAGCGGACCTGGAGCACTTTGGCGCCCTGGGAGGCCAGTTCCAGCATGTCTTCGAATGCGATCTTGTCGAGCCTCTTGGCCTTCGGCACGATTCGCGGGTCGGTTGTGTAGACGCCGTCGACGTCGGTGTAGATGTCGCAGCGGTCGGCCTTGACGGCGGCGGCGATCGCCACGGCCGAGGTGTCGGAGCCGCCGCGGCCGAGCGTGGTGATGCGGTTGGTCTTCGGGTCGATGCCCTGGAAGCCGGCGATGACCGCGACTTCCTTGCGATCCTTGAAACGGCTGATGATCTCGCTGCCGTCGATGTCCTCGATCCGGGCCGAGGCGTGGGCGTCGCTGGTCTTGATCGGGATCTGCCAGCCCTGCCAGGAGCGGGCCTGGATGCCCATGCCCTGAAGCACGATGGCAAGCAGGCCGGATGTCACCTGTTCGCCGGAGGCGACGACGGCGTCGTATTCGCGCGCGTCGTGCATCGGCGAGGCCTCGGTGCACCAAGCCACCAGCTCGTTGGTTTTGCCGGACATCGCCGAGACGACCACGGCCACTTCGTGGCCGGCGTCGACCTCACGCTTCACATGGCGTGCGACGTTGCGGATACGTTCGATGTTGGCGACGGATGTGCCGCCGAATTTCATCACGAGGCGGCTCATGACGACGCGTGCATTCCCTCATAAGGATAAGTATGGTGACCCGCGCGAGGCGATGCCGCAGGCCCGACCGCGCGTATACAGAGGGGCGGGGCCGGGGGCAAGCGGGTTCCTGCTGCGGCCAATCCGGGCAATGGGTTATCAGAGGTTATGGCGCGCTATATTGACGAAATCCTGCAGCCCGGGGAGCGGGTGCTGTATTCGACCAATGCGCATTGGATCTTCTATTTTCCGGCGATTTTGGCCTGGATCGTGGCCTTGGGCCTGCTGATCCTGTCGCGGCAGGCGGCCGTCGACTGGCTCGTTTTGCTTTGCCTGGGAGCCGCAAGTGTCGCGGCGCTGGCGGCCGTGTATTGGACCCTCAAGGGCTGGTTCCACCGCTTCACCACCGAGACCGACGTCACCAATCTCAGGGTCGTGCACAAGACCGGCTTCATCAAGCGCCGCACCTTCGAGATGGCGCTCGACAAGGTCGAGAGCGTCGATGTCGATCAGACCATCCTTGGACGTATTCTCAACTACGGCGACGTGACGATTCGCGGCGTCGGCGAGGGGATCGAGACGATCAAGACCATCGCCTCGCCGCTCGCCTTCCGTAGTTCGATCACCACGCGGTAGGACCGCGCGTAACCATGAGCATGCAGCAAAATACTTCCCTCTCCGCCAGCCCGCAGCCGGGCTCGACCGTCGACGCCGCCGAGATCGCAAAATTCTCGAAGCTCTCGGCGGAGTGGTGGGACCCCAACGGCAAGATGGCGCCGCTGCACCGGATCAACCCGCTGCGGCTCGGCTACATCCGCGACGCCGCCTGCCGCAAGTTCGAGCGCAACGTGCGCAGCCTCAACTGCCTCGGCGGCCTGCGCGTGCTCGACATCGGCTGCGGCGCCGGCCTGTTGTGC
>NZ_AJQF01000382.1:0-9220 GCF_000261705.1 Bradyrhizobium genomosp. III
CATCGGCGTCGACCCTTCCCAGAGCAACATCGCCGCGGCCAAGCTGCACGCCGACAAGGGCCATCTTGCGATCGACTACCGCTGTACCACGGTGGAGGAGATCGACCCGCGCGAGCGCTTCGATATCGTGCTGGCGATGGAAGTGGTCGAGCACGTCGTCGATGTCGGCGTCTTCCTGAAGCGCTGCGCCGCGATGCTGAAGCCGAACGGCCTCATGGTGGTCTCGACGCTGAACCGCAACTGGAAGAGCTTCGCGCTCGCCATCGTCGGCGCCGAATACGTCCTGCGCTGGCTGCCGCGCGGCACCCACGAATGGAACAAGTTCGTCACCCCCGACGAACTGACAAAATACCTGCTCGACAATCGCCTCGTCATCACCGAGCAGACCGGCGTGGTCTACAGCCCCTTCGCTGACAAATGGACGCTCTCGTCGGACATGGACGTGAACTACATGGTGGTGGCGGAAGGGATGGTGTGAGTGTGATGCGAGTTGCGACTCCTCTGCCGATGTCGTCCCTGCGAACGCAGGGACCCATAACCACAGGCCCGTCTAGTTAGCCCAATCAGGCGCCCCGAGCATGTACTACGTCTACATCCTCGCCAGCCGCCATCATGGGACGCTCTACATCGGCGTAACCAACTCTCTCCAGAAACGCCTGGAGCAGCACCGCGCCGGCAAGGGCTCGGAGTTCGTCAAGCGCTATGGCGTGCACCGCCTCGTCTACACCGAATCCTTCGAGCGAGCGGAAGAAGCGATTGCCCGCGAAAAACAGCTCAAGCGCTGGAAGCGCGACTGGAAGATCGAGCTGATCGAGCGCGATAATCCCAAGTGGCGGGATCCAAGTGATCTGTTGGTTTGACGGTGTGACGCGGCCCAGAAAATGCTGTCGTCCCTGCGAACGCGTGATCTATCGGTGGGGCGCGGTGTTGGATGCGCGGGCTGGCAGTCGTCGCAAAACTGCTCCCTGGGGTTATGGGTCCCTGCGTGCGCAGGGACGACACCGAGTTTGTGGCGAGAGCATCGCTCCCATGACGTCCGTGCGGTTGACCGCGCTGGCCTCAACTTGCAGGTTGGCCGCAGTTATTTCCCGCTAATGCCCGCCCACCCCATGCTCACCATCGCCAGCCTCTGGATTCCCTTCACCCTCGTTGCTGCGCTCGGCCAAGTCGCGCGCAATGCGATGCAGCGGTCGTTGACGAAGCCGCTGGGGACCTGGGGCGCGACCAATATCCGCTTCCTGTTCGGCTTCCCGTTTTCGGTGCTGTTCCTCGGCGTGGTGCTGGTCGCCACCGGCGATCGTCTGGGCATGCCGCCGACCGTGTTCTGGCCGTGGCTCTTGCTCGGCGCGCTCAGCCAGATCGTCGCCACCGGCCTGATGCTGCTCGCCATGAACGATCGCTCCTTCGTGGTGACGACGGCGTACCTGAAGACCGAGGCGATCCAGACCGCGATCTTCGGTTTCGTCTTCCTCGGCGATCACCTGACCTGGCTGAAGGTGCTGGCGATCGTGATCGCGACCGTCGGCGTCGTCATCACCGCGCTCAGGCCCGGCGGCGAGAAGAGTTTTGCCGAATTGAAGCCGACCATCACCGGCCTCGTTGCGGCTGCCGCGTTCGCGCTGTCTGCGGTTGGCTTTCGCGGTGCGATCATCAACGTGCCCGGCGTCTCATTCGTGACCTCGGCCTCGTTCACGCTGGTGCTCGGCCTGTTCGTGCAGACGCTGGTGCTGACGATCTATCTGCTCTGGCGCGCGCCAAAGGTGCTGCAGGCGATCCTCGGCCTGTGGAAGCCGTCGATGCTGGCCGGCTTCATGGGCGCCTTCGCGTCACAATTCTGGTTCCTGGCGTTCGCGCTGACGGCCGCCGCCAATGTCCGCACGCTCGCTCTGATCGAGGTGCTGTTCGCGCAAGCGGTGGCGTATTATTCGTTCAAGCAGCCGATCGCGCCGCGCGAGCTTGCAGGTATCGCGCTGATCATCATCGGTGTGGCGGTGCTGGTGGGGGCCTAATTCCGGTCTTCCGGCAATGTCGGCAGCGGCGACACCTCGATGCCCTCATCGATCAGCGACTTCGCCTCCTCCGGCGAGGCCTCGCCGTAGATCGGACGGTGCTCCTTGTCGCCGTAATGCATCGCGCGGGCTTCATTGGCGAAGCGCTCGCCGACATTGTCGGCGTTCTTCACGATGTGATCGCGCAGCTCCTTCAGCTTGGTGCGCAGCTCTTTCTCCTGCGCCAGCATCAGCGAGGTCGGTCCTGATGGTGCTGCCTCGGGCGTGGGGGCAGCCGCCGGTTCCGGCGGTGGCGCCGCGCGCCCACGGCCCTTCTTGCCGACGATGCGCGGGGCCATGATCGCCTTGTCGACCTTGGCGGAGCCGCAGATCGGGCAGGTCACGAGCTTGCGCTTGACCTGCGAATCATAGGCCGACGAGCTCTGGAACCAGCTCTCGAAGCCGTGGTCGCGGTCGCAGCGAAGCGCGTAGCGGATCATGCCGATCCCCGCACGAGGTGCAAATGATCCGGCCCGGCCTTGGGATCGGACACGCCGAAGCGGCGGCCGTGCTGGAGCGAGGGAATCGCGCGGCGGGCAGTCTCGACCTTGGCCGGGTCGATCCTGGCCATGATGATGCCGGGCTCGACATCGCCCTCGGCGAGAATCTCGCCCCAGGGATCGATGATCAGCGAATGGCCATAGGTCTCGCGCTTGTTCTCGTGGGTGCCTGCCTGGGCAGCTGCGAAGATGAAGCAGCCGGTCTCGATCGCGCGCGCGCGCAGCAGCACGTGCCAGTGCGCTTCGCCAGTCTTGCGGGTGAAGGCCGAGGGCACGGTGATGAAGTATGCACCGCTCTCGGCGAGGGCGCGGTAAAGCGCGGGAAAGCGCAAATCGTAGCAGATCGTCAAGCCCACCCGGCCCCACGGCAGGTCGGAGATCACCGCGGTCTCGCCCGGCTGGTAATTGGCGGATTCGCGATAGCTCTCGCCGTCCGGCAGCTCGATATCGAACATGTGGATCTTGTCGTAGCTCGCGAGCACATTCCCCTCGGGCCCGATCAGGAAGGAGCGGTTGACCGCCTTTTCGGCCGAGAAGCGCAGCGCCAGCGAGCCGACATGGAGATGGATCTTCAGTTCCGCCGCGAGCGCCCGGTAGGCCTTCAGCGAAGTGTCGTCCTCCTCGCTCTGCAGATGCTCGAACAGCGCCTTGCGGTTCAGCTGCATCATGTTGCTGACTTCGGGCGTCTGCACGTAGTCGGCGCCGCCCGCCGCAGCCTGCCGGATCAGCTTCGTGGCCTGTTCGAGGCTGGGCCCGGGCATCAGGCCGGTGCGCATCTGCACCATGGCGGCCGTGAAGGTGCGGTTCTCGCTCATGACACCGCCTTCACGCTGTCCAGCATGCCGTCGAGCTTGCCTTCGCGATCGAGGGCGTAGAGATCGTCGCAGCCGCCGACATGGGTTCCGCCGATCCAGATCTGCGGGAAGGTCGAGCCTTCGCCGGCGCGGTCGTACATCTCGTCCCGCCAGGAGGGGTTCTTGGCGACGTCGAATTCAGTAAAGGTCGCCTTCTTGCGGGTCAGCAGGGACCTCGCCGCGGAACAATAGCCGCAGCCCGGCCTGGTGTAGATCTCGACAGCAGCAGTCATGGCGTCCGGCGCTCTCATCTCATGAAGTCATTGAATTATATGGGACGGGGGCCGCTCTCGACAACCCGGGCGAAGACCAGCACGTCGACCTGGGCGGCCTTGGCCCGGAGCAGGACCCGCGCGCAGGCATCCAGCGTCGCCCCCGACGTCAGGACGTCGTCGATCAGGACAATGCGGCGGCCCTGGATTTCGGCCTGACGGTCGGGAGATACCTGGAACGCGCCCTGCACATTGGTGGCGCGCTGGGCCCGCGACAGGCCGATCTGCTGCTCGGTGGCGCGCACCCGGCGCAGCACCTCAGCCCTCGCCCTGACACCGCTCTGCCGCCCGATGATCTGCGCCAGGGCTCCGGACTGGTTGTAGCGGCGGCGCCAGGCTCGCCGCCAATGCAGGGGCACCGGCACCAGCATGTCGGCCCCGGCCAGCAGCTCGCCGCCCGCGCGCGCCATCCAGCGGCCCATGGCGGGCGCCAAATCGGTGCGGTCCTGGTATTTCAACGCATGCACCAGCGTGCGCGCGACGTCGTCATAGCGCACGGCCGCGCGGGCGCGCTGGTAGGCCGGCGGGCTCGCGATCGCCTCCATCGACAGCATGTCGGGGCCGGGATCATAGACGAAGGGAATGCCGAGCCGCGGGCAGTAGGGACGTTCGATGAATGACAGCCGCGCCCAGCACGAAGCGCAAACGCCCTCGCCATCGACCGGTTCGCGGCAGGACACGCACTGCGTCGGCAGCGCGATGTCGAGCGCGAGCCGTGCCGCGCGCGACAGCGCGTGGCGGCCGGCCGTCCACGCCGCCCGGAAGGGGGCGGCGATGGAACGGGTGGGGGCGGCGTCGGCGTCCATGCGGGAAGGCTAGCGTTCTGAGGCTCCGGGCTCAAGCCACGCTCTCGTGCCCCGGACGCAGTGCAGCGCCCCCGGCGATGCGAAGCATCGTCCGGTGCGGTGCGCTGCAGAGCCGGGGCCCATCTCACGGCATCGTCCGGTGTTGGTGTCTGGGTCCCGGCTCTGCGCAGCAGCGCAAGAGCGCTGCGGCGCGTCCGGGACACGGGAGCGATTGCCAGAACCAGCATGATCGGCGTAACCAGCGGCATGGTTCAGTCCCCGCAAACCCCGCCCGCTCTGTTCGATCGCGCTTTGCTGCAATCGCGGCAGCGGCGTGCGCAGACACAGGGCGAGGTGACCTTCCTGCTTGATCGCGTCGCCGAGGACATGTCCGACCGGTTGGCTGCGGTGATGCGGGAGTTTCACGCGGCGGTCGATCTCTGGACGCCTGGTGAGGGGCTGGCGGCGTTGCGCACGCGCCTGCCTTCCCTCCAACGGATCGCGCTCGATGCTGCGGGTTCAGAGACGCTGCCCTTCGCGCCCGAAAGCCTCGATCTCGTCGTCTCCGCGCTGGCGCTGCAATTCGTCAACGATCTGCCGGGCGTGCTCGCGCAAATCCGCCGCGCGCTCAAGCCCGACGGCCTGCTGCTCGCGGCGATGATCGGCGGCGACAGCCTGACCGAGCTGCGCCAGGCCTTTGCCGCCGCGGAAGCCGAATGCGAGGGCGGCGTTTCGCCGCGCGTCGCGCCATTTGCTGACCTGCGCGACATCGGCGCGCTGTTGCAGCGCGCGGGCTTTGCGCTGCCGGTGACCGACGTCGACCGCGTCGTGGTGCGCTATTCCAACGCATTCGCGCTGATGCAGGATCTCCGGCGCATGGGCGCTGCCAATGTGCTGATCGAGCGGCGGCGAACACCGAGCCGGCGCGCGACGCTGCTGCGGATGGCCGAGATCTACACTGAGCGCTTTGCCGATGCCGACGGCCGCATCCGTGCCACCTTCGACATCATCTGGCTCTCCGGCTGGGCCCCGCATGCGAGCCAGCAGCAGCCGCTGAAGCCGGGATCGGCGAAAGCGAGCCTGGCGGAGGCGGTGAAGAAGGCGGGGAAAGAGTGATGCGTGTCCCGGACGCGCTGCAGCGTGAAACGCTGCTGCGCAGAGCCGGGACCCAGCTCCGCGGCAAGCGTGGGCCCCGGCTCTGCAGCGCATCGCTGAAGGAGCGCCGCGCTGCGTCCGGGGCACAGTGCATCTCACATCAATAGATCAATCAAATGCGGGATCAGCGGAATGTCCGCGGGCGGCATCGGGTAGTCGCGCAGCTTGTTGGCACGGACCCAGGCCAGGGTCTGGCCTTCGCGCGGCGTCACCTGTCCCTCCCAGCGCCGGCAGATATAGAGCGGCATCAGGAGGTGGAAGGTCTCGTAGCCGTAGCTCGCGAAGGTCAGTGGGGCCAGGCACGGCTCGGCGACGGTGATGCCGAGCTCCTCGTGCAGCTCGCGGATCAGGCTCTGCTCCGGCCGCTCGCCTGGCTCGAGCTTGCCGCCGGGAAACTCCCAGAGGCCGGCCAGCGTCTTGCCCGCGGGGCGCTGCGCGATCAGGACGCGCTTGTCGGGGTCGATCAGCGCGCAAGCCACAACCAGTGTCAGTTTCAGATCGGCCATACGCGATGTCGCTCGCTGAAGATCATCCGCAACGGTTTATTAACCCTATTGCGGCCCATGTTTTCGAGGTTCCCATAAGTCATATTTAATCGACGGTTCCTAGAGTGGAAACGCTTAAACCACTCGGGCCCAAGCCATGCGCGCAGCGAATTCCACCATCATCCGCCGGTTCGTCCAAGACCGGCGCGGCAATATCGCGGTGATCTTCGCGCTCGCCTGCGTCCCGTTGATCACGGCGGTCGGCTGCGCGGTCGACTACTCGCGCGCGACGCAGACCCGGGCCAAGCTTCAGGCCGCAGCCGATGCTGCCAGCGTCGGCTCGATCGCCAAGGCATCGCCGGCCTTCAAGGCCGCCGGCTCCATGACGTCGGATGGCTCGATCTCCGTGGGCGTCACCGACGCCCAGAACATCTTCGACGCCAATCGCGCCAATCAGACCGGCTACACTCTCAACAGCGTCACGCCGACCGTGGTCAAAACCGGATCGACCGTCACCTCGACCGTCGCGTTCAACGCCACCGTGAACACCATGTTTCTCGGCCTGATCGGCAAGACCGCGCTGACGCTGACCGGTACGTCGAAAGCGACGGCCAGCATGCCGCTCTATATCGATTTCTACCTGCTGCTGGACAATTCGCCGTCGATGGGTGTCGGCGCCACGCCGACCGACGTGCAGACGATGGTCAACAACACATCGGACAAGTGCGCTTTCGCCTGCCACGACCTCAAGGACAAGAACAATTACTACGACCTTGCCAAAAAGCTTGGCGTGACCACCCGGATCGACGTGCTGCGGACCGCAACGCAGTCGTTGATGGATACTGCGAGTGCGACTGAAACCTATTCAAACCAGTTCAGAATGGCGATCTACGATTTCGGCGGCTCCGCAAGCACGCTCGGCCTGCGCAATCTGTTTTCGTTGTCGGGCTCTCTCTCCAGCGCCAAATCGGCGGCGGGTAATATCGACCTGATGTCGGTGAACGGTCAGAACGAAAATAACGACCAGGACACGGCATTCACCGCGATATTCCCTGCGATCAACGGCGAGATCAGCTCCCCCGGAACCGGCACGTCGTCCAGCCCGCTCAAATATCTGTTCTTCGTCTCCGACGGGGTCGCTGACGAGAGCAACACCGGATGCCTGAAACCGCTCTCCGGCACCACGCGGTGCCAATCGCCGCTCAATGCTGCGCTCTGCAAGACGATGAAGGACCGGGGCGTCAAGATTGCCGTGCTGTACACAACGTACCTCGCGCTGCCCACCAACAGCTGGTACATGAAATGGGTCGCTCCGTTCAATACCGGCCCCTACGGGCCGTCGCCGAACAGCGAGATCGCGCAGAACATGCAGAGCTGCGCGTCGTCCGGGCTCTATTTCGAGGTGAGCCCGACGCAAGGCATCTCGGACGCCATGAACGCGCTGTTCAAGAAAGCGGTCGCGGACGCGCGGATTTCAGGGTGATTTGAAGCACGGCTCTCGCGCTCTCTTACCGTCACCCTTGGGGTGGCCGCTCCTTCGGCGGCCCTCGAAGGGCGACGGCCCGGCTCTCTCCACGCGGCTGTAGCGGTCGCCGTGCATCCTTCGAGGCTCCCGATGGGGCGCTTCGCGCCCCATCACTCGCACCTCCAGCGACAATGGCTTCGCCATTGCGCGGGGATGGGTCTGAGAGTAGCGAAACTACGACCTGTAATCGCCGTTGATCGCGACATATTCCTTGGTGAGGTCGCAGGTCAGCACGCGGTCGCGGCCCTTGCCGAGGCCGAGCGAGACCTTGATCGCGATCTCCGGGGCCTTCATCGCTTCCGAGACCTGCGCCTCGTCATAATCCGGATCGCGCGCGCCGCTCTTGGCGACGCGGATGCCGTTGAAGGAAATCGAAAGCTTGTCGCGATCGGCCGGCTCGCCGGCCTTGCCGACTGCCATCACGACGCGGCCCCAATTGGCGTCCTCGCCGGCGATCGCGGTCTTGACCAGCGGCGAGTTGGCGATCGACATCGCGATCTTGCGCGCGGAGGTCTTGGTCTTGGCGCCCTCGACGGTGATCTCGACCAGCTTGCGCGCGCCTTCGCCGTCCCGGGCCACTTGTTCAGAAAGATTGGCGAGCACCTGGTTGAAGGCTTTGACGAAGGCCTTCAGGCGCGGATCGCTGGCGCGGCTGATCTTCGGTGCGCCGTGCTCGGCGGCAGCGCCGGTGGCGAAGGCCAGCAGCGTGTCCGACGTGGACGTGTCGCCGTCGATCGTCACCGCGTTGAAGGTGTCCTCGACGCCGTTCTTGAGCAGCGCCTGCAAGGCCGCGGGCGCGATCGGTGCGTCGGTGAAGATGAAGGACAGCATCGTCGCCATGTCGGGGGCGATCATGCCGGCGCCCTTGGCCATGCCGTTGATGGTGACCTTGGCCTTGCCGAGCTTGACGGTCGCGGTCGCGACCTTCGGGAATGTGTCGGTGGTCATGATCGCCTTGGCCGCAGCGAGGTAGTCGCCGGGCTCGGCGGCTTCAGCCAATCGGCCCAGCACGCCGTCGAACTTGGTCGCGTCCAGCGGCTCACCGATCACGCCGGTCGAGGCCAGGAAGATTTCGCCCTCGCTGCATCCGACCGCCTTGGCCGCGATCTTCGCGGTCAGCGCGGTGGAGGCGCGGCCGGTCTTGCCGGTGAAGGCATTGGCGTTGCCGGAATTGACCACCAACGCGCGCGCCTTGCCGCCTTTCAGCTTGGCGCGGCACCATTCCACCGGTGCGGAGGGGCATTTCGACTTGGTGAAGACGCCGGCGACCGCGGTGCCCTTGTCCATCACCGCCAGCAACACGTCGGTTCGGTTCTTGTAGCGGATGCCGGCTTCGGCCGTCGCGAGACGGATGCCCGCAATGGTGGGCATGTCGGGAACTGTTTTCGGGGCGAGCGGGGAGACGGAGGAGGACATCGCGGGGCGCCTTGGTGGGATCTGAATATGCAGATGCCCGGCGCGGGGGCCGGGCATCACGAAGGCTTAGATACTCTTCACGTCACCGAAGTGACAGCGAATTCTTACTTCTTTGCAGGCGGCGCCATCTTGCTGTCGGAGGGCTTCGCCGCATCCGCCGGCTTGGCGTCCGCCGCCGGC
>NZ_AJQF01000383.1:0-15824 GCF_000261705.1 Bradyrhizobium genomosp. III
GCTTGGCGACGTAGTCGGCCTGGGCCTTGCGGGTGACGTACTGCTCGATCTGGGCCTTGACCTGCTCGAAGTCCGGCGCCTTGCGGTTGCGCTTTTCCTCGACCTTGATGACGTGCCAGCCGAACTGCGACTTGACGGGGTCGGAGATCTTGCCGGGCTCGAGCGCGAAGGCGATCGTCGAGAATTCCGGCACCATCTGCTCCTTGGTGAAGAAGCCGAGATCGCCGCCGTCGGCCGAACCCGGATCCTTGGACTTCTTCTTGGCGAGCTCGGCGAAATCGGCGCCCTTGTCGAGCTCGGCCTTCACCGCCTTGGCCTCGTCCTCGGTCTCGACCAGGATGTGGCGGGCGCGCACTTCCTGCTCGCCGGTGATCTGCTTGGAGGCCTCTTCATAGACCTTCTTCATGGCGTCGGGGGTGGTGGCGGCCTTGCCCTCACCCGCGAGCAGGCTGTCCATCAGAAGCCGGTTGCGGGCGAATGCCAGGCGCTTTTTGAATTCCTCGCTATCGGCAACCTTCTTGTCCTCGGCAGCCTTGCTGACGATTTTCATGTCGATCAGGAAGGACAGGACGTTCTCGTCCTTGGTCGCCGGGTCCATCTGGGCGAGGCTCGGCCCGAGCTCCTCCTCGGCCATGGCGACGTCGCTCTTCTTGATTTCAGCGCCATTGACCTTCGCCAGCACCGGATCGTCGGCGGCCCGGCCGGGACCCGCGATCAGCGCCAGCGCAAGGCAGCCCACGAGGGCGGTGGCGAGGCCGAAGCGCAGGCCGGTTTTGGTTACCGGGAACGAGGTGGTCATGGAAAATCCTTATGTTGAAGCAGGGGGCTGCTCGAGCGGGGCGGACACTCGCCCAATACAGGGGGGCTTGGCAACGCGAAAAGTCTGTCAAAATGATGAATTAGCCGCAATGCGCCCGCCGTTGACAAGGCCCTGACCGGGCCATATCTCTGCCCGGTCGCGACCATGGCGATGGCGTTTATTTTGCTGCGTTTTTGGCCGTTGAACCCAGACTTGCCCAATTCCCACCCATATGGCGGATGACCCCCCGCAGTCCGGGCTCTGACGCCATCAGGCGTCACGGTGAGTTGATAGGCAGGCGGGTGACAACTTCTTGGCTGCAACGCGTTTGAATCGCGAACACAGGAACTAGGCATGATCGGCGCGCTCGCCCGCAAGTTTTTCGGCTCCGCCAACGACCGGCGGGTGAAGGGATATCAGTCCCGCGTCAACGCGATCAACGCGCTGGAAGGAGAGGTCTCGCAGCTCTCCGACGAGGCGCTCAAGGCCCGCACCGCCGACTTCAAGAAGCAGCTCGCCGAGGGCAAGACGCTGGACGAGCTGCTGGTCCCCGCCTTCGCCACCGTGCGCGAGGCCGCCAAGCGCACGCTCGGCCAGCGCCATTTCGACGTCCAGCTGATCGGCGGCATGGTGCTGCACGAGGGCGATATCGCCGAGATGAAGACCGGCGAAGGCAAGACGCTGGTCGCGACCCTCGCGGTCTACCTCAACGCGCTCGCCGGCAAGGGCGTCCACGTCGTCACCGTCAACGACTACCTCGCCCGCCGCGACTCCGGCTGGATGGGCCAGATCTACGGCTTCCTCGGCATGACCACCGGCGTGATCGTGCACGGCCTCGACGATGCCGAGCGCAAGGCGGCCTATGCCTGCGACATCACCTACGGCACCAACAACGAATACGGCTTCGACTATCTGCGCGACAACATGAAGTACCGGCTCGAGGACATGGTCCAGCGCCCGCACTTCTTCGCCATCGTCGACGAGGTCGATTCCATCCTGATCGACGAAGCGCGCACGCCGCTGATCATCTCCGGTCCGCTCGACGACCGCTCCGATTTCTACAACACCATCGACGGCTTCCTGCCCAAGCTCGACAAGACCGACTACGAGGTCGACGAGAAGCAGCGCACGGTGACGCTGACCGAAGCCGGCATGGAGAAGATCGAGACCCTGCTGCGCGATGCCGGCCAGCTCAAGGGCGAGTCGCTCTACGACGTCGAGAACGTCTCCGTCGTGCACCACATCAACCAGGCGCTGCGCGCGCACACGCTGTTCACGCGCGACAAGGACTACATCGTCCGCGACGACGAGGTCGTCATCATCGACGAGTTCACCGGACGCATGATGCAGGGCCGCCGCTATTCCGAGGGTCTGCACCAGGCGCTGGAAGCCAAGGAGCACGTGCAGGTTCAGCCGGAAAACCAGACCCTGGCCTCGATCACTTTCCAGAACTATTTCCGGATGTACGAAAAGCTCGCCGGCATGACCGGCACGGCGTTGACCGAAGCCGACGAGCTCTTCGACATCTACAAGCTCGAAGTCGTTGAGATCCCGACCAACGTGCCGATCGGCCGCCTCGACGAGGACGACGAGGTTTATCGCACCCACAAGGAAAAATACGCGGCCATCCTCGCCGAGATCGAGCGGGCCAATTCGCGACTCCAGCCGGTGCTGGTCGGCACGGCGTCGATCGAGAAGTCGGAAGTGCTGGCCGAGTTTCTCAAGCAGAACGGCTACAAGCAGATCGATTTCGGCAAGGAGAACGCGCTCGACAAGCTCTACGCTGCCGCGCGCGCCGGCAAGCCGGCGAAACTGTTCGCGGTGCTGAATGCGCGCTTCCACGAGCAGGAAGCCTATATCGTCGCGGAAGCCGGCGTGCCCGGCGCGATCACGATCGCGACCAACATGGCCGGTCGCGGCACCGACATCAAGCTCGGCGGCTCGCTCGAGATGCGCATCCCGAAGGAGACCGCGGGCATCGAGGACGAGGCCGAGAAAGCCAGGAAGATCGAGCAGATCAAGGCCGACGTCGAGCGCTTCCGCGACATCGTGCTGAAGGCTGAAGAGATCGTCGAGATCGAGCCGGCGAAGGGCAACAAGCCCGCCAAGACCGTGACCAAGCCCGGCGGCCTCTACATCATGGGCTCCGAGCGCCACGAATCCCGCCGTATCGACAACCAGCTGCGCGGCCGTTCCGGCCGTCAGGGCGATCCCGGCCGCTCGAAATTCTTCCTGTCGCTGGAAGACGATCTGATGCGCATCTTCGGCTCGGATCGCCTCGACAGCATGCTCCAGCGTCTCGGCCTGCAAGAGGGCGAGGCCATCATCCATCCCTGGATCAACAAGGCGCTGGAGAAGGCGCAGCAGAAGGTCGAGGCGCGCAACTTCGACATCCGCAAGAACCTCCTGAAGTTCGACAACGTCCAGAACGACCAGCGCAAGGTGATCTTCGACCAGCGCGTCGACCTGATGAAGGACGAGAGCGTCGCCGAGACCGTCACCGACATGCGTCACGCCTTCATCGACGACCTCGTCGCCAAGCACGTGCCGGAACATGCCTATGCCGAGCAGTGGGACGTCGCCGGCCTGAAGGACGAATTGAAGCGCGTGCTCGATCTCGACCTGCCGGTCGACGAATGGGCCAAGGAAGAAGGCATCGCCGACGAGGAGCTGCTCACGCGCATCGAGACCAAGGCCGACGAGCACATGGCGGCCAAGGTGGCGCAATGGGGTCCCGACGTGATGCGTTACGTCGAGAAGACTATCCTGCTCCAGACGCTCGACCATCTCTGGCGCGAGCATCTGATCATGCTCGACCATCTGCGCCAGGTCATCGGCCTGCGCGGTTACGGCCAGCGCGATCCCTTGCAGGAGTACAAGACCGAAGCCTTCAATCTCTTCCAGGAGATGAGCGCTCACCTGCGCGAGGCGGTCACGGCGCAGCTGATGCGGGTCGAGATCGTCCCGCCGGAGCAGGAAGCGCCCGTGCTGCCGCCGATGGAGGCGCACAAGTTCGACCCGAACACCGGCGAGGACGAAATGGCGCTCGCCAGCGTCACGCTCGGCGCTCAGGCCAGCGATGCAGCGTTGCGCGATCCGAAGAACCCGGCAAGCTGGGGCAAGGTCGGCCGCAACGAGGATTGCCCGTGCGGCTCAGGCAAGAAGTACAAGCACTGCCACGGGCGGTATGCCTGATCGATGATCTCAATACCCAGCGAACTCGCGGTGCTGTATTGGCCTTCGAGTTCGCGAGGGATTGAAATGCTTCCGATCCATCTGGTGCCTGCTGATCTTCCGGTGCATCACGAATGGTAGGCACACGCCATTGAGGATGGCTGGCTCACATTTGTCAGGGGGGCTGGCTTCCGTCACGCGCGGCTGAGCACGCTTTGCCCACCTGGCAACCAGCCCCGACGTTGAGCGAACAGGTACTTGGCCCGTTCATCACCCTCGTGAGAAGCATCGCCCTGTTCCATGCGCGTGGCCTGCAGCGCCTGTTCCTTTGGTCACTCCCGGGTGCCGCTGCAGCAGATTGTCGGCGGCCACTCGCTCGTCCGGCTGCGCAGCTGAAGCCTGGAAAGCCGACGGTCAAAGCGCGGCATCGTGTCTCGGAGATCGCCTTCGGGTAGACCATCCAATATTTTGCCACTGCTCATTGTGATCTGGATCACCTCTAATGAGCTCAATCCGTGTTTTGATTGAATCGCACGGGGGCCGAAAATTGGGAGCCAGACAATGTCCAAACGCGTGCTGCCAACCACCTTGTGTGTTCTTGCCCTGAGTTTCTACGCTTGCGGTCCCGTTTCTGCGAGCCAAGTGGGCGGATGGTGGGGCGGAACATGGTCGTGCAACATAGACGGCCGGTCGGCCCGGATGAAATGGGGCGCCGTTGATGACAGTCAGACAAGCTGTAACGGCGACACTTGCACCACCAGCTCGGGAGCACGCTGGGCAGGCAGCTTCTCGGATAATGGCTCGCGATGGGTGAGGTTAACAAATCCACGCAGCGGAACGCAGGGCGGCGTGTACTTCAACCATGCCGACGGCAATAAATGGTATTTAGCCAAACCGGTCAGCAACAAGTCCGCGGGCTGGACGACATGGAACGGCCAACGCTATCCCCTCTCGTGCTGGCGATGATGCAATTATGCGGCGCCTGCTCATTCTCCGCCTGGACGCGAGGGCGAGCCTTGAGAACTGAATAAGGCCTGCTGCGCTCTGTGAGCGCCACCAATGCCAGCGTGACCAACGCGCGTGCTTTCATGGAGGTCCTCTCTCCATGCATTGAATGGCAGATGAGTGTGTCGGCTTCGCAGGGCCCCCACGCTCCAATTCACGAGGTCTAATTCGAGCTGTCGATCAAGCTCTCCAGCAGCCGCTTGAGCTCGCTCGTCGACTTGTCACCGTAGCTCTCCAGGATGTGCTCCTCCTGGTCGACCGCGAGCGAGTTGAGCTTCTTGCACAACACCTTGCCGCGGTCGGAGATGAACATCAGCACCTTGCGGCGGTCGCCCGGGTCCTGCACGCGATAGACCAGCGTGTCGGAGACCATGCGGTCGATCATCTTGGTCAGCGTCGGATGGTTGAGCAGCACGGCGCCCGCAAGCTCGCCCATCGAATGGCCGTTGCCATCGGACAGCACCTTCAGGATGCGCCACTGCTCGACCGGCACGCCTTCCTTGCTCAACCGCAGCTCGAGCTGCCGGTTGATCTCCCGGTTGGCTTGCGCGAGCAAATAAGCGAGGTGTTCGGTGATCGGGGTGTTTTCTTTCGACGGTTTTGCCACGGCTAAGACTTTGTCTTGACCTAATTGAGTGAATGTCTTGCAATCGATGCTGCATCTATATGCACTTCAATTCTTGAATATTCAATATTTTCAAAATAGGATCATTGCACAACAAAAGGGCGGAAGCCGCGGCCGCCTGCTCAATGTGCTTTCAGGTCTGGTGCCAGACAGGAGTTGGCGTGCGCGCGACGGTAAACTTCCCGGCTCATGGCGGTCCGGCGTTGCCACCGTCTTTGCTGTTCAGGAATCTGTCGTCCGCGGCAGCGGATTTCGACCTGTCGCCGTTTGACACGCATGTCATGAAACGCCGCGGCGCGCGCAACAAGCTGCGCATCGGCAATTTCCTCACCTTCACCGGCTCGCCCGGAATCTGGGGCCCGACCTCCACCAACAGCGCCATGCTCGCGGTCGCCGAGATCAACAAGCGCGGCGGCATCCTGGGGCGCGAGCTCGAGCTCTCGATCTACGATTCCGGCGGCCCGATCGAAGACGTCGTGCAACGCGCCGAGCAGGCGATCGCCTTCGACGAGGTCGACCTGATCATGGGCTCGCATATCAGCGCCGTCCGTGTTGCCCTGCGCAAGGTCACCGGCAACCGCATCCCCTACATCTACACTCCCGTCTATGAAGGCGGCGAGCGCACGCCGGGCGTGATGGCGATCGGCGAGACGCCGCGCTGGCAGAGCCGGCCTTCGATCCACTGGCTGGCGGACGTCAAGAGGGCGGCGCGCTGGTACCTGATCGGCAGCGACTATGTCTGGCCGTGGCAGTCGCATCGCGCGGTGAAGCGCTACATCAAGGAGGCCGGCGGCCAGGTCGTCGGCGAGGAATTTGTCCCCGTCGGCGAGGACAATCACGAGCCGCATCTGGCGCGCATCCGCGCCGCCAAGCCGGATGTCGTGCTGATCTCGCTGATCGGCACCGACAGCATCACCTTCAATCGCGCCTTCGCGGAAGCCGGCCTTGCGACCTCGACGCTGCGGCTTGCCGGCGCGATGGACGAGACCGTGCTGCTCGGCATCGGCGCCGACAACACCGAGAATTTGTTCTGCGCCTCCGGCTATTTCAACTGTATGGCCTCGCGTGCCAATGACGAGTTCCTCGGTGGCTACCAGGCCATGTTCGGCCCGCACGCGCCGCCGGTCGGCTCGGTCGGCCAGTCGAATTATGAGGGGTTGCGGTTCCTGGAGTCGGTGGCCAATCGTGCCGGGTCGCTGGCCTTTCGTCCGCTGCTGAAGGCCGCACGCAACACCGTTTACTCGGCGGGCCGCGGTCCCGTGGTTCTTCGCGACGGGCGCGCCGAGATGCCGATGTACCTCGCTGAAGCCGACGGTCTCGACTTCAAGATCATCAAGACGCTTTGAGGGGCGGCTGTTGATACGTCGCAGCGGCTTCGCGAAATAATACTTGAAAAGGAAAATATTTCCGTCTGTAATATCGACGCGAAGCCGAACGGGCCGCGCTTGTGCAGGCGCGACCGCGAGACTCCGTCCAACGCCAGGGATCAAGAAGCCTCAGAGGAGAGCGCCGTGACAGTTGTCCTTCCCACCCCCGCCCAATTGCGCAGTGTCGCCGAGCAATGCGGCCTTTCGCTCACCGATGACGACGTCGCCTCGTTCCGCGGCCTGATGCAGGGCTCGATCGAGGCCTACAATCTCGTTGCCGCGATGCCGGACGAGGTGCCCGAGGTGAAATATCCGCGCACCCCGGGCTATCGCCCCTCGGCTGAGGAGAACCCCCGCAACGCCTGGTATCGCAAGTCGACCGTGAAGGGCGCCGCGAGCGGCAAGCTCAAGGGCAAGACCGTCGCGCTGAAAGACAACATCATGCTGGCCGGCGTTCCCATGACGAATGGCTCGTCGACGCTGGAAGGCTATGTCCCCGATTTCGACGCCACCATCGTCACGCGCATGCTGGATGCCGGCGCCGAGATCGCCGGCAAGGTGCATTGCGAGCATTTCTGCCTGTCCGGCGGCAGCCACACCGGGTCCTACGGGCCAGTGCACAATCCACACAAGATGGGCTACTCGGCCGGCGGATCGTCGTCGGGCTCGGGCGTCGTGGTCGCACTCGGCGAGGTCGACATGGCGATCGGCGGCGATCAGGGCGGCTCGATCCGCATGCCGGCCTCGTTCTGCGGCATCTACGGCATGAAGCCGACCTGGGGTCTCGTGCCCTATACCGGCATCATGCCGATCGAGATCTATGTCGACCATACCGGGCCGATGACGGCGACGGTCGCCGACAACGCGCTGCTGCTCGAAGTGCTCGCCGGCGACGACGGCTACGATCCGCGCATCAAGTCGCCCAAGGTCGAGGAATACACCAAGGCCCTCGGCCAGGGCGTCAAGGGCATGAAGATCGGCATCGTCAAGGAAGGTTTTGAACAGCCGGTTGCAGAAGCCGCCGTGAATGAAAGCGTGCGCGAGGCCGCAAAGCGCTTCAAGGATATCGGCGCCACCGTCGAGACGGTGTCGATCCCGATGCATCTCCTGGGCGGTGCGATCTGGACCCCGATCGGCACCGAAGGCCTGACCCAGACCATGATGTTCGGCGACGGCTACGGCCTCAGCCGCGGCGATCTCTATTCGACCTCGCTGATGGATTTCCATCGTGGCTGGCGCCGGCAGGCCGATTCGCTGTCCGAAACCACGAAATTGTTCATGATGCTCGGCACCTACATCAACAACAATTTCGGTCCACGCTTCTACGGCAAGGCGCTCAACATCTCGCGCCGGCTGACCGCGGCCTACGACAAGGCGTTCGGGGACTACGATCTGCTGCTGATGCCGACCACGCCGATGAAGGCGACTAAGCTGCCGGAGCCCAATGCCAGCCGCGAGGAATACGTCGCCCGCGCCCTCGAGATGATCTCCAACACCGCGCCGTTCGACATCACCCATCATCCCGCGATGTCGCTGCCCTGCGGCATGGTCGATGGCCTGCCGGTCGGGCTGATGCTGGTCGGCCGGATGTTCGAGGAATCCACCATCTACCGCGCCGCGCACGCCTTCGAGCAGATCGGCGACTGGAAGAAGATGTGAGCGGGGCCTCAGTGAAGACGAGCGGAACAGCAAAGCATGGCTAACGCGTTCGTCGCGGCGTTCGAGATCCTGAGCTTCGGTGCGATCATCGTCCTGATCGTGCTGGGGCTCGGGATCATCGCCAGCATGATGGGCATCTTCAACTTCGCGCAGGGCGAGTTCGTCCTGCTCGGGGCCTACATCACCTATCTCGCCTACGCCAAGGGCCTGCCGATCTGGGCCGGCATGGTCGCGGCGCCCTTCGTCGTCGGCGCGCTCGGCTTCGTGCTGGAGGCGCTGATCATCCGGAGATTCTACGCCGCGCCCATCGTGGCGATGCTCGGCACCTATGCGCTCGGCCTGATCATCCGCGAATCCGTGCGCGGCCTGATCGGCGGCTTTTATCTCACCGTGCCCGAGCCGATCGGCGGCTCGATCGACATCGGCGCCATGCACATCTCGGCCTGGCGCTTCACCATCATCGTCATCACGCTTCTGGTGATGGCCGGCTGCTATCTGCTGCTGTCGCGCACCAACTTTGGTCTGCGCATGCGCGCCACGCTCGAGAATCCATCGCTGGCGCGGGCCTCGGGCATTTCCACGCCCCTGATGTACGGCGCCACCTTCGCGTTCGGCTCCGCGCTCGCCGGCCTTGCCGGTGCGCTGATCGTCCCGGTGTTCAGCCTCTACGCCGATCTCGGCCTGCGCTTCCTGATCCAGGGGTTCGTCGCGGTCATGGTCGGCGGCGTCGGCTCCTTCATCGGGCCGGTCGCGGGCGCCGGTGTCATCGGCACGCTCAGCGCCGCGCTGCCCTGGGTAATGGCGCCCGTCGTCGCCGACGTGCTCGTCTTCGTCCTTGCCATTGTCTTCATCAAATTCCGCCCGCAGGGCCTCATCGCTGGAAAAGGGGTTTAGTCATGTTCGATCGCACGCAGCTCTCACGTCGCCGCTTCCTCTCCAATTTTGCCTTTGCCTCCGGCGCGGTCGCAACCGGGGTCGGCAGCTGGGTGATTCCGGCGCCCTGGGCCAATGCCGCAGAGGCTCCGATCAAGGTCGGCATCGCGACCGACCTCACCGGCCCGATCGCCTATGCCGGCAATGCCGACGCCAACGTCGCCAAAATGGTGATCAAGGAGATCAATGCCGCCGGCGGTCTGCTCGGCCGTCCGGTCGAGCTCTACATCGAGGACACCGCCTCCAACGAATCCGTCGCCGTCGGCAATGTGCGCAAGCTGATCCAGCGCGATAAGGTCGACATGGTCTTGGGCGGCATCACCTCCTCGATGCGCAACGCGATCAAGGATCCCATCGTGGCGCGCGGCAAGACGCTCTACATCTATCCGCAGCTCTACGAGGGCAAGGAGTGCACGCCCTATCTGTTCTGCACCGGGCCGACGCCGGCGCAGCAATGCGACGAGTTCATCCCCTGGCTGATCAAGAACGGCGGCAAGAAGTTCGCGCTGCCGAGCGCCAACTACGTCTGGCCGCACACGCTCAACGTTTATGCCCGCAAGGTGATCGAGGCGAATGGCGGCGAGGTCGTGTTCGAGGAATACTACCCGCTCGACCAGGTGGATTTCTCCGCGACCGTCAACCGCATCATCTCCAACAAGGTCGACGTCGTCTTCAACACCGTCATCCCGCCGGGCGTCGGCCCGTTCTTCAAGCAGCTCTATGAAGCGGGCTTCCTCAAGAACGGCGGACGGCTCGCCTGCGTCTACTATGACGAGAACACGCTCAACATCAATCAGGCCGCGGAGATCGAGGGACTCGCCAGCTGCCTCGACTATTTCAAGGTGTTGACCAAGGAGAACCCGTTCGACGCCAAAATCCAGGCGGCCTACGAGAAGGATTTTCCCGGCAACTTCCTGTTCGCCGCCGGCAGTGCGGCGACCGGCACCTATCGCGGCCTGAAGCTGTGGGAGGCCGCGGTGAAGGAAGCCGGCAAGATCGATCGTGAGTCGGTCGCCGCGGCGCTCGACCATGCCAAGATCGCCGAAGGTCCGGGCGGGCCTGCCGAGATGGTGCCGGGCAAGCGGCACTGCAAGATGAAGATGTACACCGCGGTCGCCAAGGGCGGAAACTACGAGATCGTCGGGCGCAGCAACGGCCTCGTCGATCCCAAGGAATGCTGAAGTGGAATGCTGAAGTCGATGGGCGCAGTGAAACAGGCGATCCCCGCCGAGATCGGCGGGGAGGCGGACGTCGCCATGGATAGCGGTCGGACGGCGAAGCGAGCGTCGGCGCGGAAAGTGCTGCCGATCGTCGAGGGCGTCGTGCTGGTCGCGGCGCTGCTCGCGCCGCTGCTGCTGCAGGACTATCTCACGGTGTTCGCAACGCGCGTGATCATTCTCGCTCTGTTCGCGCTGTCGTTCGATCTGGTCTGGGGCTATGCCGGCATCATGAGCTTCGGCCAGGCCCTGTTCTTCGGCTCGGCCGGCTATGGCGTGGCGCTGCTCGCGCGCGACCTCGACATCACCAACATCTTCCTGGTGCTGCCGGCGGGCACCATCATCGGCCTCACCTTCGCGCTGCTGCTTGGCGGCTTCCTGCTGCTCGGGCGGCATCCCTCCAGCGTGATCTTCGTCTCGCTCGGCACGCTGACGGGCTCCTACGCCGCCGATCGGCTGGCGCGCGGCTGGTACTATCTCGGCGGCCAGAACGGCATCCCCTCGATCGCGCCGATGTCGCTCGGTTCGTACGAGTTCACGGAAGGGCCTTCCTTCTATTATCTCGTGCTCGGCATCCTCGTCGTGGTCTACCTGCTCTGCCGCTTCCTGGTGCGTTCGCAGTTCGGCCTCGCGCTCGCCGGCCTGCGCGAGAACGAACAGCGCATCGCCTTCTTCGGCTACAAGGCGCAGCATCTGAAGGCGATCATCTTCACCATCGGCGGCGGCGTTGCCGGGCTTGCCGGCAGCCTCTACGCCTTCCACGAGGGTTTCGTCTGGCCCAACATGGTCGGCGTCGTCGTCTCGACCCAGGTCGTGCTCTACGTGCTGTTCGGCGGCTCCGGCACGCTGATCGGCGCCGTCATCGGGGCCGTCATCGTCGAGGGCGTCAGCTTCTGGCTCTCGGACAATTATCGCGACATCTGGCCGATCATTCTGGGCTTGCTGCTGCTGCTCGTCATCCTGTTCCGGCCGCTCGGTCTGATCAGCTTCGTGCTCGGGGAGCGCGAGCGGGTCGGCAGCTTCGGTGCTGCCGCTAAGGAGCACCACGATGCTCCTTGAGGCCGCCGGCATCACGAAAATCTTCGGCAAGCTCACCGCGCTCGACGGCGCCGCGCTCAGCGTCGGTGCCAACGAATTCCACGGCCTGATCGGCCCCAATGGCTCCGGCAAGAGCACGCTGATGAAGTGCATCGCCGGCGCCGAGGTGCCGACGCAGGGCAAGGTGTCGTTCGTCAATACCGACATCACCGCCTTCACGCCGACCGAGCGCGCCCGCGCCGGCATGAGCCTGAAATTCCAGATCACCAGCGTGCTGCCGTCGCTGACGCTGTACGACAACATCCTGCTCGCGCTGCAGGCGCAGTCCTCGCTGGTCGACCTCGTGTTCTCGCGGACGAGAGGCGCGCTGCACGACCAGGTCATGACCATGCTGACGCAGTTCCGCCTCGCCAATCGCGCCTTCGAGGCCGCAGCGGCGCTGTCGCATGGTCAGCAGCAATGGCTGGAGATCGCGATGGCGCTTGCCGGCAAGCCGAAATTGCTGCTGCTCGACGAGCCGACCGGCGGCATGAGCCTGGAGGAGCGCCGCGTCACCGGCGAGCTGCTTCAGCCGATCAAGCAGCATTGCTCGCTCGTCATCGTCGAACACGACCTCGATTTCATCCGCGACATCTGCGATCGCCTCACCGTGCTCGACCAGGGCAAGGTGCTGGCGTCTGGTACCGTGTCCGAGATCCAGGCCAACAAAGCCGTCCAGGAGATTTATCTGCGCCGTGCCTGAATTTTTGGACATTAGACATCTCGATGCCGGCTATGGCCGCAGCCAGGTGCTGTTCGACGTCACCCTCGGCATTCCCTGGCGCGGCGGCGTCGCCGTGCTCGGGCGTAACGGCGCCGGCAAGACCACGCTGATGAAGACCATCGTCGGCGAATTGCCGGCGTGGAAGGGCGAGGTCGCCTTCGACGGCCGCGACATCAGTCGCCGCGCCACCCAGGAGCGGGTGCGCGCCGGCATCGGCTACGTGCCGCAGGAGCATTCGGTGTTCGCGCGCCTGTCGGTGCGCGACAATCTCGCCGTCGGCTCGCTCGCGAGCAAGAAGGCAGACGCGGTCGACCAGGTGCTGACCATCTTCCCGAAGCTCGGCCAGCGCCTCGACCAGCCCGCCGGCACGCTGTCCGGCGGCGAGCGCAAGATGCTCGCGATCGGCCGCGCCATGCTCGGCGATCCAAAGCTGCTGCTGCTGGACGAGCCGACCGAAGGCGTCTGGATCGGCGTGATCGAGGAAATCACCGAACGCCTGATCGAGCTCGCCAAGAGCATCGCCGTCATCATCGTCGAGCAGCACCTCGACCTCGCGCTGCGCGTCGCCGACTACGCCTACGTGCTCGACCGCGGCCGCGTCGCGCTGCAGGGAGAGGCGGGCGAGGTGCGGGGCAATCCGGAGCTGATGCGGTATCTGGCGCCGTAGCTCGAGCTGCCGTAGCCCCCATGAGCGAAGCGACATGCGGGGGCGTTCGCAGCCTCCCCGGGTATCGCTGCGCTCATCCGGGCAACGTGCCGCTGGTCCGGTCATCGTGCGGCGAGCCTCGAGGAATGAACGGCCGAAGAGCAAAGGTCCAGAGTCATCTGTTTGTGTTCTGAAGAGCCGCAATCCGTTTTTGCACCGCCGCCACCAACTCAGGAAAAGGCAGGCATGAATTCGGGTAGGGAGTCATCGAGCCCGACGTCTTGTCTTCATGCTCCCCGATGAGCTCCTTGAGCTGGTTGATATCGGTGGACTTGCGCCGATCCAAGCAGGCTGACGCTTTTATCGCGCGTTTGACGATCTCGATGTCGTCAGTCAGGCGAAGGATCTGATATTTGACGATCGACCGCTGGAATATCTCGATTGCCTTCTTGTAGTCTCCGGCTTCGTACACCTCGTTGCCTTCTCTCCATATGGCGGCTCCGTCATCGTGAATCTGCTTTTTCTTCGCGGGGTCGGTCACGGGTGCGTAATTCTTCGGCTCCCAGTAATCGCCCGCCCGAGCGGCCGAGACGATCGAAATCGCGGCGAGAAAGAGGGCGCTGACCGAAACCGAAAGGCGGGTCGCGCGAGAGTGCCCAATCACGGAAAGCTCCTTCTTGAAGGCGATTGTGGTCTAGCCGCCGCACCTTTCGATGGCGGCCCGCCAGCCGGCCGCATCGATCTTGGGAAGTTGGTAGCTCGTCGTCCTGCTCGAAATCGTCAGCGGCGACGCTCGCTCCATCAGGCCGAGCAGGCGCGCCTGGGCCCGCTTCCAGCGCTTGCCGAACAGCTCCGGGTCCCGCCTCGAGTAGCCCAGATCCCATTGGACAAAATTGGTCGCGTCGTCGTCTGCCGAAATCTCCTCGAATTCGCCAATGAGCTTGATTGACTTGCGGCCGTTTCCGATCGTGATCGTCGCCTTTCCGGCGCGGCCGGCCTCGCCGGGATATCTTGCATGCAGGCCCAGAGCGCGTCCGCAGCCCAGCACGAACGTCGCCTTGCCCTGATCGCTGTAGCTCAGCGAGGGAAGATCGCGATTGTCGAATTCAAGCTTCCAGCTGCCCGCAGTCGCGAGAGAAGGAGCCGTCAGGAGAGCCAAGGCAGGTGCAACGGCAAGGACGGCGGCCTTCATGGTCACGTCCTTCGCGGGTTCGGAACGATCTTGATGTGCCGTGCGATGGCTTTGAGCAGCTCCGGGTCCTTGACCGCGACCGGCGGCGGCGGCTTGCCCTCGAGCGCCTGGCCGATCGTATGTCGTTGGTCATCCCTGGCCGCGATCTTGTCGCGATGGAAGGCAACGATCTCGGCAAAGGGATAGTCCAGCTCTTCAGCCGTCAAGTCCGCGGTCAGCGCCTCGGCGGCTTCCCAGCTCGATGCCCGTCGCAGCACGTCGAGCAGCAGCAGGCGGGTATCGATCGAGGTGATCCGGGGGCCCTCGAGATGACGGGCGGCTCTGAGGCGGAGTGCAGCCGCGTCGGACGGCCGGTTGCTGTCGTCGGCGACCCATGCCGCCGACAGCGTGCTCAGGAATGCCGATCTCCGTTCTCCGTCATAGGCGTGCTGTGCGGCGCGCACCAGGAAGCGGCGCGATACCGGGTCGGGCGCAGGGTCGAGCGAGGCGGCGCGGAATTCGGCGGTATCGAGGAAGCTCCGCGCCTTCGCGTCGCCCTTGTCGATGCTCGGGGCGACGTAGCCGCAATAGGGGCATTCCTGCAGCCAGCTTGCGATGGTCCAGCGGTACATTTTCGGCGGCCGCTGGTCGAGGTCGCGAGAGCCGAACGAGTTCGAGCTCATCAGCACGGAATGCTCGGAGGTCTTGCCGCAGCAATGGCATTGCAGCTTCCTGGTGTCGTAATCCGTCATCCGAGGTCCACCTACGCGCCCCATCGCTTTCGCAGATTGTCGCGAAACGTCTCCGACGCCTGGACCAGCGTCTCGAGCACGCCTTTCTGACTGCCGCCGTAGAGCACCTTCCGGTTGCCGGCCATGTCCAGGATGCTGCGACGAAAGATCGGCTTGCCGGCATCGAGGAAGGTCCGCAGCACCGCGAAGCCCCGCTCCAGGACCGGCTCGGCATCTTCCACCCGTTCTCGCGCATAACCCGTGGCGAGCTCCGCCAGGATCCAGAGCAGGGCCGCAGCGTCGTCTCCATAAGTCCGCTCGCAGATATCAAGCAGCCGCTTCAGCAAAGGCTCGGCCTTCCAGAACTCTCCACAGTCGAGATAGGCCGATATCATGGCTTCGAGAGCCTTCTGAACCTCCAGGCTGTCCGGTCCAAATCGTTCCTCGATGATGTCGAGACCGGACGCGAAGGCGGTCACGGCCTTGCGCAGACTCTCGAATTTGGCCCCGTGTCGCTGCAGTTTGCAGGAATTGGCATGGACGATGGCGGAGGTGAGCAGCGTCCGGGCCGCTTCCTCGCTTCTCTTCCCGAATATCTTCTCTTTCAGATGCAGGCTGCGCTGCAGATTCGTCTCGGCATCCGCCCATTTCGTCAGGCGCGCGCCGATCTCGGCGAGCGTGTCGACGGCGGCTGCC
>NZ_AJQF01000384.1:0-5936 GCF_000261705.1 Bradyrhizobium genomosp. III
GACCTTCTCCAGGATCGAGATGCTTCGCTCCAGAAAAGCCCTGGCGCGGGAATAATCCCCGGCGGAGGCCCATTTCCGGGCGATGGCTTCGCATTCCTCGGCGGCCTGCCAACTGTGCTCGCCGGAGAGCCTGGTCCTGATAGCCAGCCGCCGCAGCTGAAACGGCTCGACCAATTTGAAGTCGACGCGGCCTGCCTGGCGGATCCATTCATCGAGGTCGCCCAGGATGGACTGCGGCCCATGCAGGCTCTCCTGGATCGAGATGCAGCGGTCGAGAAAGGGGATGGCCTCGACCGGGTCCTCGCTGCGGCAGATCAGCTTGATCAGCGTGCGCAGGGCTGTGACGACCTCGTCGCTGATCGGACCGTGCCGCTTTTCCAGCCCGGCGATGTGTCGAAGGTGGTTCTCTGCGTAGAAGGATGCCATGGACCGCTCTGTTCAACCTCGGCCGCTCAAAGCCGCATCCTGGCGAGTTTTTCGCCGCGAGCCCGGCTCGGTCGTGAGCCGAATGCCTTGCGGCACAGCGGCCCGAAGGCTTCGATGGATGCGAGGGCGCCGGCGCCGACATCCGCGGGCCTGGCCTCGAAGGTCTTGACCCGCCCGTTCTGCCCAACGATGGCGGTCACATCGCAGAAGAAATCCTCGCGCCGCTCGCCTTGGTCGGCCCCCTCGAAGGTGGCCGTTGTCTTCATTCGCCAGTGATAGGCCCGGTCCTGGTCCTTGCGGCCGAAAGGGACGATCTGATCGGGGTGACCGTATTTCTGCATCAGCTCGACGACGGCGATGCCCCTGAAATTGTCGCGTGGTCCCGCCAGCGCGTGCTGGTCAGCGACTGCGACCGCCGACAGAACGAAAAGAAAAATCACCGTGCGAAGGAAAGTGCGTTGCAGCATGCCTTGGGCTCTATCGGTGGCAGTCGAAAGATATCTGATTACGTCCTGGCAACGCGGTTTGCACGCGCAACTTTCGGCCGAGCGAGAGCCGCTGGCGAACGATGCAGGGGCCGCTTGCGATATTGCCAAATAGCGCTTCCCGGCTTCGCTCTCCGAGCTACGGCTGACACCTCGCTCATCCCGGCTGCGCTCACCCGCTCCGGTTCTTCCAGTGTCAAACAGCCGACATGACATCGCGATCCCGCAGCGCTTTTTCGCCCGGGTTTTGCTTCGCTTCTGGCGCCCTTCGGAATCGGAAGGGCGCAGGGAAGGCCGGGTACCGGCTGGCACCCGCGAGCCCCTGTGCAATGATGCGTAAGTCAACGCTCACAGGGGAGACACAGGTGCAGCCCGATAACCGGCCTTCCCTGCGCAGTGGTTTGACGGCTTATGTCGCGCTCTCCCCGGGGAGCGATGCACTCTTGCCCCCGTCGCCTCGCGAGATCGCTGATGTGCGCTACCCGGTCGGGCACGCACACCACCGCGGAGACTTGACGCCAGCCTGCGGGCGCCAGGACCACACGATTTTGCCGTACGCGGCCCCGCTTCACCCTTCGGGCTTCGCAGGGCATGGCCGCGCTGTCGTACCGCGCCCGCTGATCGCTCACGGGGACTACCCGCCCTGCGACCGCATCTGGCGCCAACACCGCCCGCGTCCACCGCAACTCACCCCACGAACCGTGACGATCGCGACCCGCCCCTTCCGGCAGGATGAGATGGCGAGGGAGTATAGGGTGTGTCGCGGTTCGGGTAAATAGAAATTATTATTACCCGAAGCAATTGAATTGGGGAGTGTTATCTTGGCTTCGCAGAATACGTGGTTGGCGTCATGAAGAGCGCACCCTCAAGCGGTGGAGCGATTTCGAACATCTGCCCGTGGTTCCGAAAGTGAAAGACGCGCCGGACTCGATATTTGTCCTTTCTCTCCGCAGCGACTTCAACTTCGCGCTTGGTGAGCCAAAATGGCGTGCGTTCGTGCCCACACGTCGTCTTGATCTCCAGTAGCCGCTCTTGCCCATCGGGTTCAAAGGAACGGACATCGTACCCGTAGCCGTCTCCGTCCAGATCGGAAACCCACCGAACGTTGTCGGCGAGATCCTCACGTCCAGCTCGTCGGAGGCGGATGCGCTCGAACTCTACGACGAACTTTTCTCCTGCCTTCCCCAAGCTGCGATTTCTGGCATCTCTCTCTGCAGGATCAAACTTTCCGACAAGTTGGCGGATCGCAGGCGGCAGCGTTTCTTCCATGTCGGTTAACTGTGGCGGAGCAACGAAGATCGCATCGTCATTCAGTGCCAGCGGTTGCGTATCTGTACTCGCCGGATAGAGAAAGCTCGGCTCGCGTCGAATATTGCGTTCGACAGCCGGCACCAGTGCATCCTGATAGTGCCCCAATGGCTTGTAACCGTTGATCCACTGCGCGCCCAATAAGTCCAGAACTGCAGAGATGTTCTGGAGCTTGCGTTCGATTGATCCTTTGGATCTACGGACCGTCGTCATGAGACGACGCCAATTGTCTGCCTTGCTGTAGGCGATACCTGCCTTTTCGGAGGCCAACATTCGGAAATAGCTATCGACCACGGCGGAGATTTCAGTCTCCGTCCAAGGCGTCCCTGAAATGCCTTCGATCTGCTCGGGGTCCAAGCTTCTGCCTCTCGAACCCGAAGCGTATCAAGAGATCAATCGGGCGCAAGGTTGGCACTAGGAGCGCAGCAGCGAGCATCCTCCGCTTGCGCGGATAATGACGGTGTCAGCTCGGCTATATCGAGGAAAGCGCGGCTCCTGCCGCGCCCCTACTTCACCGCCCCAAAGCGGCTGTCGAACGAGTTCGACGAGATCACCGGTGCGGCGCCCATGATCTGCGTCGCTTCACCGGCACCATCGCTCACCGACGGCTTCAGCGCCGGCCGCGTCTGGGCGAGGCGGGTGTCGGGCTTTGCCGGCTCGGCAGGCTTGGCCGCGACGGCCGGCTTCGGCGCGTCCTTCGCCGCTTCCTTTGTCGCGTCCTTGGACTTGTCATGCCCCGGCACGAACCGGGTCACTGCGGCCTTGAGCCGCGACGCTGCGGTCGGCGGCGTCGTGGTCGTGGTGGCCGGGGCCACGGATGCCGTGGCTTGCGGCGGCGGGGTGGTGGCCGTGGTGTCGGATGAGCCCATGCCCATCTTGCGGCCGAGGTTGGAGAAGAAGCCACCGGACTTTTCAGCCGGCGCGGCGGTGGCGACGCGCGCGCTGGTCGCGGGGGCGCTGACGGCGACGACGGGCTCTTCCTGCGGCGCAGGCGCGGACGCCACGCTGTCGAGGTTCGGCTTGGGCGGATTGACGTGGCCGGGGATCGTGCCCGGCGCCTTCGCCATCGCCAGCATCTGCAGCGTGGTGCCTTCGGCGCCCTCGGACAGGCCGGTCGAGCCTTCCGGGATCTTCGCCGCAAAGATCTTGTTCATGCCGCCGTCGATGCCCGTGTTCATGCGCGCCACCGGCGTGCCCTTGGCGACCAGCCTCGCGTATTCCGCCTCGTCCTTGGCTTGTTTGCCCCGCACGGCGGCGACGACGTCCTCGGGAATCACATAGGCCGGGCACTTTGCCGAGGCGTCGAACACCGGATCGCGCTTTGCGTCCGCGGGCTTCGCCGCGTCGAAGACGTACTTCTTCTCGCAGAAATCGACCTTCGGCTCCTGCCGCGTCACCTCGAAATGATCATAGCCTTCCTTGATCATCTTCCAGAACGGCATGTTCGGATTGTTCCGGTGCTTGGCCATGTTCACCGGCGTCATCTTGAACGGATAGGCCTGCAGCTGGAACGCCTTCTGGCCGCCGAAGAAGGATTCGCGGCCGAGCGAATAGATCTCCGCGATCTGCTCGTCCGTCATCGCGTAACAGCCGCGCGAAGAACAGTCGCCGTGCACCATCAGCTGCGAGCCGGTGCGGCCCAGCGCCTTGTCGAACGCGTTCGGATAGCCGGTGTTGAACGAGAGGTAATAAGCCGATTGCGGATTCATCTGGCTCGGATTGATCGAGTAGAATCCCTCCGGCGCCTGGCGGTCGCCTTCGCGCACCTTCGGTCCGAGGTCGCCGGACCAGCGGCAGATCGGATAGGTCTTGAGCAGCGCGAACTGGCCGTTGCGGGCCTGCTTCCAGACCTCGAGCTCGGCCTCCTGCTTGAACAGGCGCACCAGGATCGGCGACTGCAGATCCATGTCCTTCTCGACCATCGCGGCGAGAAGCTTTGGCGGCACCGGCTGGTTGGCCTTGGCGTTGGTCGCGAGCGAGACCTGGTCGGTATCGCAGCCGGCCAGCAGGACGCTGGCCGTCATCAGCGCGACCGAAGCCAAAAGCGCGCGAGCAAGCGAACGAGAAATCAAGATGGACCCCACACCGTGCCGGGCAGAAAGCGCGAACCCCAATTCTGATGGAGCATGATCCGACCGGAGAACCGGACCCGTCGTGACGGGCTTTTTCAGCTCACGCCCCAGCGCTTATGCCCTGAAGCCATTGATTAAAATTCTAACCTCTGGGTCATGTGGTCGCAACCCGAGCGGGGATCACGAGCCCGTTGGCCCATCGGCATGGTCAACGAAGACTGAATGGACGCGACTTTGGGCCTTACTTTGGGACCGAACTTGGGCTTTGCGGCCCGACCCGGACTCAGATCGCTGATTTGGGCAAAAAAAGGGTTAATGCGGGGTTACCGGGGCGGCCCGACAGGTTTCGTAGGGTGGGCAAAGCGCAGCGTGCCCACGAATTGCGACCACATGACCGGACCGTGGGCACGGCGCTTCGCGCCTTTGCCCACCCTACGGCACCGGAATCGGGGCGAATCAGCCCAGTTTCCGGCCGATATCGAGGAATTTCTGCCGGCGCTGCTTGCGGATGGCGTCGCCGTCGAGGCCCCGGAGCTCGTCGAAGGCCTTGGCGATGGCGTCCCCGGTGGTGGCGATCATGGCGGCGGGGTCGCGGTGGGCGCCGCCGACCGGTTCCTTCAAAATGCTGTCGATCACGCCGAAACGCAGCATGTCCTGGGCGGTGATCTTCATGTTGTTGGCGGCTTCCTGGGCCTTGGTGCCGTCGCGCCAGAGGATCGAGGACGCCGCTTCCGGCGAGATCACGCTGTAGATGGCGTGCTCCAGCATCAGCACCTTGTTGGCGGTGGTGATGGCGATGGCGCCGCCCGACATGCCCTCGCCGGTGATGATGGCGACGTTCGGCACGGTCAGCGCCATGCAGGCATCGGTCGAGCGCGCGATCGCTTCGGCCTGGCCGCGCTCCTCGGCGCCGATGCCGGGATAGGCGCCGGCGGAATCGGCGAGCGACAGCACCGGCAGGCCGAACCGCTCGGCCATCTCCATCAGCCGCACGCATTTGCGGTAGCCCTCGGGGCGCGCCATGCCGAAATTGTGCTTGATGCGGCTTTCGGTGGAATCGCCTTTTTCCTGGCCCATCACGCAGATCGCTTCGCCGCGGAAACGGCCGAAGCCGGCGACCAGCGCCTCGTCCTCGCCGAACTTGCGGTCGCCGGCGAGCGGGGTGAATTCGGTGATCAGGCCCTTGATGAAATCGTTGAAATGCGGCCGCTGCGGATGCCGCGCGACCAGCGTCTTCTGCCACGGCGTCAGGTTTTGATAGAGGTCGGCCAGCGCCTGCGCCGCCTTGTCCTCGATCCGCCCGATCTCATCGGAGATGTCGGTGCCGGAGGCCGCCAGCGTCCTGAGCTCGTCGACCTTGGAGTCGAGCTCGGCGACGGGCTTTTCGAAGTCGAGATAGCTGCGCATCTGGTCTTGCATCAACTCAATATAGGGAGAACGGGGCGAGGCGGCGAAGCGGATTCGAACCTACGGAAAGAAGTGTAGCTTCTTCAATGAGTTGACCTGTGTGCTGCGGGCGGGCCCGTCAAATCATGCGAAGGCCCCGGCTCTTTCTGCGGAGATGTGGCCGAAGTCAAGGCGGTTTCGGCCTCTGCTGTCGTCCCCGCGCACGCGCTAGGGCATGCACATATCTCTGAGGCTCCAT
>NZ_AJQF01000385.1:0-9309 GCF_000261705.1 Bradyrhizobium genomosp. III
AAACGGGACGACCTCGGGATGCCCCCCTCCGTCGCTCAGTCACAATTACCGAACGTCCTTGCACACACAACAAGAGAACGCTTTGAAACGGGCCTATGAAGCTTGTTTTCCGGCGGGTGTTGCACAAATAACACGCAGATGTGATCGGAGCGCCCTCGCAACCAATTGTTTTCTTTGATGTTTTAGAGACGGTTCCTTTTGCCATCAAAGTTCCGCACTTAAGGCACCGCAAGCGAGATCTCGGCCTGGAGGGGCTTTGACGCCCTCGAATCGTAGAATCGGAGGGAGACTCAAGGAGAGCTCATCGACCTGCTCCGCGCCTCCCCAGCCTGATGCAGGCGCGGCTTCAAGGTGCACGACGAGCACCTTTGTGGATAGCGGGGCTATTGGAGCCGGCTGACGGAGATGCCACGAATCGAACTTTCGACCGCCCGCCCCCGCTCAATCGATTCTTCCAGTAAATTCAGTCTCTTACGCGAGCTAAGACGTTCTCATGGGCGGAACTATCCTTCGAGATGCGCCGGACGCTCCAACTCTGTGCCCGATTCTCGCAACGTTACGGTCACGCCCCGGGAGCAAACTGCTTTGCTGCGAAAATCGCTGGGAATATTCGAGCGAAAACACACGCTTCCAAATTGACCGGCCCGAGTAATTAGATGCATAAGGCTCGCACCGGAGAGGTGGCCGAGTGGCTGAAGGCAACGCTTTGCTAAAGCGTCATACGGTCTCAAGCTGTATCGAGGGTTCGAATCCCTCCCTCTCCGCCACCCAGCGGCAGAATCAATCAAAGTCTGGGCGTTCTTTCAACTGAATGCGCTCGTGAGGTCGCGCGAAAGCCTGGCGCAAGGATCGGCGCGGCGAGCACCAGCTCGATTCGCGCCATCTTATATGTGTGGGTATGTGTGGTCCGTGCCTACCGGTGGAACCGCCAGATGCGCCAATGCGAGGGCGAAATCAGCACCGCCTCGCCGGCCCAGACGTTGTACCAGACGCCGGACCTGCGCCGGCACGGGAACGACCAGGGCAGAATCCCCGTCTTGTGCGGACGTCCGAGTTCCAGATCGCACTCATCGGGAGCGATCTGAATCGGCAGCCATCGTCTCTTAGTGTCGGGCTCGCTCATGCCGCACGGGTCTTATGTGGCGGCACGACGAAGAAACTTGATTCAGCGCAACCAGGCCCACCCGTGCGAACACGGGTGCGGATGCAATTCTCGGTTCAGTGCGTGGAGACCCACGCCCTCGCCTCGCGCTGCGCGGCCGAGATCTCGGCATCCGACATCTGCCCGGCGACTTCCTGGCGCAGCGTCACGGCGTCCTTGCGGCCCTTCAGGGCGGCGAGGTTGAACCATTTGTGTGCGGCGACGAGATCGACGAGCCCGGAACGGCCGCTCGCCCAATAGATCCCCCGCTCGAACAGCACGTCCGACAGCGCGGTCGCGTCGATCGGCGTTGCCGTCTCCAGATCGAAAGTACCCTGAAACATAACGCATCCCCTTTTTTCTTGTGCCTTGCTCCCCCGAGCGCGGCTCCCGTCCAACTCTGATGTGCATGCCCCTTCCCGGGACCGTGCACTGTTCAACTCATCCCTTAGTCTTTTTACCCAACGCCGTTTGCCGGCTTGTTGGAGGCGATGATGATGGGCAAATTTGAATGGCAGTTTAAGTATCGCGATGAAGCAGACGTAAACGCGAGCGCGCGGCGCCGGCGCACAGAATTCAAGAAGTCCCTGATTTGCAGGCACTTCCGCGATTCGTCAGATTTGGTTTACCTTGGGATTTTGGGACATCGATAACCATCGCGCGCGGTGGGCGCCGCCTCCGCCCTGTCATTCCCCACGCGGGCGGGAATCCAGTACGCCGCAGCCCATCGATTCAACCACTGCCGTCTCGGCGCGCTGGATCGCCCGGTCGGAGCCGGGCGATGACACCGCGAATGGCAAAGCGTGGCGCAAACACCACGCAATCGGGCCTCAGCCCTTGCCTGCCCCAAGGCAGCACGACAAGAGCGGCGCGGACGCGCTGTGGTCAGATCAGCAATGTGGGGAAAAGGAATGCCGGCAATACCCCGGCCTCAGGAGAACGAGGGCGTCGGCGAACACGTCAGGACCAGATTCCACTTTGACCGCGAGGCCACTCGTGAAATTGCAGAACCGGAGAACCGGCCCCGCACCGAACGAAGAAAACTTGTTTCTTCTGCCGGACCGCAAAAGAGAACGGTCCGACCGTTGACCTGATGTCTCGCCGACACCCTCTATCGTCGACCAGAACCTCTGGGAGGCGCTGATGACGTGCCGGCTCTCGAGGAGCCGGCAACTTCAGAAGCGAAGTTACTTCTTCTTGGCGACCTTGCGGGTCTTCTTCGCAGTCTTCTTCACTGCGCTCTTCGCCTTCTTCGCCTTCTTTGCCTTCTTAGCTTTCTTGGCCATGTTGCCCTCCGATGTGTGAGATGGCTTAATCGCTGCATGCATTCGGGGATCGAGTGCACACTCATCCCGAATACACCAACACAACGAAAAAAACAGCGTCTCGCTTAAAGAAGTGTTGACGGCGCAAGGCGCGTGCGCTTGGCGAGCGCGATGCAAGCACGCTGCATGACGCGTTTGCACGATCGCGCAGAGTGCCCGCATCGTCGATGTCTGCGAGAGATGCGATTGCAGAAAACTCTATGCAGCAAGTATTTTCCTGCACGCGCGCATCGCGCACGATCGACCCGACGGTGCGCATCGTGACGGTCGAGATCACCTTGCAAAGGCATTTCGCGGACTCTGAGTCGCGATTTTTGGCAACGAAATTATTTTCATGCTTAACGGCGCGAGCGCTCGCCAGAGCGTGAGCGAGCCGCCTTTTTGCGCGAATCGCGTGACGGCGATTCGGCCGTCGCATCGCCTCTGGTCGGGATGAAGTTTGCCGCTGAGGATGCGCGCGAGCGTCGCATCACGAACCGAAAGCGAGGTGACGAAGCGTGTCCGTCACCTCGTTCGAACGCGCGACGCTAGACGCCGAGCTTGGACTTGAGCAGGTCGTTGACGCTCTGCGGGTTGGCCTTGCCGCCGGAGGCCTTCATGACCTGGCCGACGAACCAGCCGAGCGACTGCGGCTTGTCCTTCACCTGCGCGGCCTTGTCGGGATTGGCCGCGATGATGTCGTCGACAACCTTTTCGATCGCCGAAAGATCCGTGACCTGCTTCATGCCGCGGCTTTCGACCAGCGCGCGGGGATCGCCGCCCTCTTGCCAGACGATCTCGAACAGATCCTTGGCGATCTTGCCCGAGATCGTGCCCTCGCCGATCAGGTCGATGATCCCCGAGAGCTGCTCGGCGCCCACCGGAGAGCCCGTAATATCCCGGCCTTCCTTGTTGAGACGGCCGAACAGCTCGTTGATCACCCAGTTCGCCGCCATCTTGCCGTCGCGCGCGCGGTTGCCGAGCTTGTCGAGCACTGTCTCGTAGAACACCGCGCTCTCGCGCTCGGCGACGAGCACGCTCGCATCATAGGCCGACAGGCCGAGATCGGCGACGAAGCGCGTCTTCTTCTGGTCCGGCAGCTCGGGGAGCTCAGCCTTCAGCTCGTCGACGAATTCCTGGCTGAACTCCAGCGGCAGCAGGTCGGGATCGGGGAAGTAGCGATAGTCGTGCGCCTCTTCCTTGGACCGCATCGAGCGGGTCTCGCCCTTGTTGGGATCGAACCGACGCGTCTCCTGCTCGATCTGACCGCCGTCCTCCAGGATCTCGATCTGGCGCCGCGCTTCATACTCGATCGCCTGGCCGATGAAGGTGATCGAGTTCATGTTCTTGATTTCGCAGCGGGTGCCGAGCGGCGCGCCGGGCTTGCGCACGGACACATTGACGTCGGCGCGCAAGGATCCCTTCTCCATGTCACCGTCACAGGTGCCAAGGTAGCGCATGATCGAGCGCAGCTTGGTCACATAGGCCTTGGCCTGCTCGGCGTCGCGGATATCCGGTTTCGAGACAATCTCCATCAGCGCCACGCCGCAGCGATTGAAATCGATGTAGGACAGCGACGGCGACCGGTCGTGCAGCATTTTGCCCGGATCCTGCTCCAGATGCAGCCGCTCGATGCCGATGGAGACAGTGCGGCCGCCGTCGAGATCGACGATCACCTCGCCCTCGCCCACGACCGGCGACTTGTACTGGCTGATCTGGTAGCCCTGCGGCAGGTCTGGATAGAAATAGTTCTTGCGGTCGAACACCGAGCGCAGATTGATCTGCGCATTGAGACCGAGCCCGGTCCGGACAGCCTGCCTGACGCATTCCTCGTTGATGACGGGCAGCATGCCCGGCATCGCGGCATCGACCAGCGAGACGTGCGTGTTCGGCTCGCCGCCGAACGCGGTGGAGGCGCCCGAGAACAGTTTCGACTTCGACGTCACCTGAGCATGGATCTCCATGCCGATGACCACCTCCCAGTCACCGGTGGCGCCCTTGAGAAGCTTGTGCGTGGCCGTGCTCATGTCGTGCTCCCGAGCAGCGTGACAGCGATCCGCTCCCACTCCGCTTCCAATGAATCCTTTGCAGCCGGCTGGCCGGCCTGGCGGTACCAGTAGCCGGCGTTGCCGAGATCGCCCTCGACGCGGTGCAGGTAGGCGTGCACCCAGGCTGCGTCGCGACCCTGCTCGTCCTGGACGATCTTGTGGGCGCGGTCCCAGTCCCCCTTCGCGGCCCACCACAGGCCGGCGAGCGGCGCGCTCAGGTGTGGCGCGGGCGCCGCGCCGTCGAGGCTCGCGATGAACGCCGCGGCATTCACCACCACCTCGCGGGCGTGAAGCGGCCGGCCGCCTGCTCGATCACCTCGCCGAGCGAGAACAGCGTCTCCTCCTCGAACGGACGGCCGATCAGCTGCAGGCCGAGCGGCAGGCCCTGCGCATCCTTGCCGGCGGGCACCGCGATGCCGGGCAGGCCCGCCATGTTCACGGTCACCGTGAAGATGTCGTTGAGATACATCTCGACCGGATCGGCGCCGCCCTTCTCGCCGATGCCGAAGGCCGCCGACGGCGTCGCCGGCGTCAGGATCGCGTCGACGCCCCTGGCGAAGCAATCCTCGAAATCCTTCTTGATCAGCGTGCGCACCTTCTGGGCGCGCAAATAGTAGGCGTCGTAATAGCCGGCCGAGAGCACATAGGTGCCGATCATGACGCGGCGGCGGACCTCCGCACCAAAACCTTCGGCGCGGGTGTTCTCGTAGAGCTCGGTGATGTTCTTGGCCTGCTCGCGCAGGCCGTAGCGGACGCCGTCATAGCGCGCGAGGTTCGAGGACGCTTCCGCCGGCGCCACGATGTAATAGGCCGGCAGTGCGTATTTGGTGTGCGGCAGCGACACCTCGACCAGCTCGGCGCCGGCCGCCTTCAGCCACGCCGCGCCCTCGCTCCAGAGTTTTTCGATCTCGGCCGGCATGCCGTCGAGGCGGTACTCCTTGGGAATGCCGATCTTCATGCCCTTCACGGACTTGCCGATCGCCGCCTCGTAATCGGGCACGGGAATGTCGACCGAGGTCGTGTCCTTCGGGTCATGGCCGGCCATCGAGCGCAGCAGCATCGCGGAATCGCGCACGCTGCGCGCAATGGGACCTGCCTGGTCGAGCGAGGAGGCAAAGGCGACGATGCCCCAGCGCGAGCAGCGGCCATAGGTCGGCTTGATGCCGACGGTCGCGGTGAACGCCGCCGGCTGGCGGATCGAGCCGCCGGTGTCGGTCGCGGTCGCGCCCATGCACAGCAGCGCCGCCACCGCCGAGGCAGAGCCGCCGGACGAGCCACCCGGCACCAGCGTGGTGTTGCTTCCCTCGCGCCGCCAGGGATTGCCGACGGGACCGAAGCACGAGGTCTCGTTCGCCGAGCCCATCGCGAACTCGTCATTGTTCAGCTTGCCGAGCATCACCGCACCGTCGCGCCACAGCTGCGAGGTGATGGTGGACTCGTAGGTCGGCACGAAATTGCCGAGGATCTTCGAGCATGCGGTGGTGCGCACGCCCTTGGTCGCGAACAGATCCTTGATGCCGAGCGGGATCCCGGCGAGCGGACCGGCATCGCCCTTGGCGATCTTCTCGTCCACGGCCCTGGCCATGTCGCGCGCCTGCTCCGGCGTCTCCATCACGAAGGCGTTGAGCACCCGCGCGGCTTCGATGGCGCTCAGATGCGCGTCGGTCAGCTCGAGGGACGTGAAAGTCTTGTCGGCGAGACCCTTGCGGGCCTCGGCGAGCGTCAGCGATGTCAAATCGGTCATTTATTGATCGGGCTGCAGAAGAACGGAGACAGGGTCTTGTCGTTGGCCGGGTCGTCTTTTTTGGCGGCGGCATTGGCGGCGGCCTCGATCTCGTCGAGCACGGCATTGACGGCGACGTTGGGATCGGCAGCCTTGCCCTGCCGCTCCATCTTGTCGAGATAGTTCATGTAGGCCTGATAGGCCTTCTCATCGTCGCAAAGCAGACACATCGGACCACGTCCTAAAAATTACTCGACGACCTTGGGCACCAGGAAGAAGTGACCTTCGGTCGCGGGCGCGTTGGCAACGATATCGTCGGCGATCTCGCCGTCATCGACCACGTCCTGCCGCTTCTTCATCTGCATCGGGGTGACCGAGGTCATGGGCTCCACGCCCTCGACATTGACCTCGGAGAGCTGCTCGACGAAGGCGAGCATGGCGTTGAGCTCGCCCTGCAGATGCGGAACCTCGCCCTCGGAAACCGCGATGCGCGCCAGATGCGCGATGCGGCGGACGGTAGCGGCGTCGACGGACATTATATAAGGCCTCTCACGGCAAAACCTATGTGCCGTATAGCAGAGGCCGGTTTTGCGCCGCAACCGGGGCCGGAGCTACCCAGCCAGCGCTTTCATGCGGGCCAGCGCCGATTTGGCGAGATCCCGGGTCAATTCGGCGGCGGGGAGGTCCCGCCCCATGGCGATCGCCTGCCCCGCCCAAAGATTGGTGAAGTCCGCGCGGCCCTGCTTCTCCGCCGCCGCCTTCAACGGCACCAGCGCCGTTGCCGCATGGGGAAATGGCGGCGCATCCGGGCAGATTGGACCGGCTTCGCGCATCAGCCTGTTCTGGACGCCGCGGGCCGGCCGCCCGGTCATGACGTTGGTGATGACGGTGGAATCATCGCGTCCTTCCGCCAGTGCCGCGCGCCCCGCCGCGGTCACTTTGGATTCAGGACAGCGCAGGTAAGCGCTTCCGATCTGCACACCGGAGGCGCCCAGCGCGAAAGCTGCCGCGATGCCGCGCCCGTCCCCAATGCCGCCGGCCACGATGACCGGCACCTTCACGGCATCGACAATCTGCGGCACCAACGCAAGATTGCCGGGCTGCTCGCTTATCTTCTCGGTCAGGAACATGCCGCGATGGCCGCCGGCCTCCGCGCCTTGCGCGATCACCGCGTCGACACCGCGCTGGTCGAGCCAGACGGCTTCCTTCACGGTGGTCGCCGAGGCGATCACGAGACACCCGGCTGCCCTGATGCGGTCGAGGAAGGCCTGCTCCGGGAGGCCGAAATGGAAGCTCACGACCTCCGGCTTCAGCTCCTCCACGAGCGCGCAGGTCGCCGCATCGAACGGGGCCCGGTTGGCGGCATTGACCGGCGCCGCCGGATCGAGGCCATGTTCCCTGTAATAGCCCGCGAGGCGCTGCTTCCAGCGCGCCTCGGCCTCCGCCGTGAGCTCGACCTGCGTGTGGCAGAAGAAGTTCAGATTGACCGGCGCTGTGACGCCGTTGCGGATGATCCTGACCTGCTCGCGTATCTTGTCCGGCGACAGCATCGCGCACGGCAGCGACCCCAGCGCTCCGCCTTGCGCCGCGGCGATCACCAGCTCCGCATCCATCACACCGGCCATCGGCGCCAGCACGATCGGAAATTCGGTCTTGAAGAGGTCGATCAGTCGACGGTCAGGCCACATGGTTGTTCTCTCTAGGTTCAGGCGACTGACGCAATGGAGTTGCGCCGTCCGGCAAGGAGCTGTTCGGCTTCAATCGCAATCCGCTCGACGAGCTCGGCTGCGGGCGGAATATCATGAATCAGGCCAACCGCCTCGCCGGCAAAGACCGCGGCGACCTCGAAATTGCCTGCGGCCTTCGCCGCAGCATACTCGACGGCGACCTCGCTCGCGCGCTGCATCAGCTCGATCTCGCGGCCGGTCCAGCGCCTGATGTGATCATTGATCAGGGTTCGCGCGGTGAACGGGGCCGGCCAGAACAGGCTGCGCGACCAGTCGGCAATGACGCCGCGCACGGTGTCATTGCCGTCAGCTCTGCGAATATGCTCCTTGGCCTCCTGCGCCCCGTTGGCCTCCGCGCTCGCATAGAAGCGGGTGCCGATCAGCACACCGGCTGCGCCCAGCATCATCATTGCGGCAAGGCCCCGGCCGTCGGCGATCCCGCCGGCCGCGACGACCGGCACGCGTCCGGCCGCGAGATCGACGATCGCCGGCACGATATCGACGGTGGTGCGCGATGCGCCATGGCCGCCGGCTTCGGTGCCTTGCGCGATCAGGATATCGGCGCCGGCATCGAGCGCCTGCCTGGCGATGTCCTCGCTCTGCACCTGGCAGATCAGTCGCACGCCGCACGCCTTGATGCGCGGCGCGAATGGCGCGGGATCGCCGAACGACAGCATCACGGCCTGGGGGCGAGCGTCGAGCGCGATGTCGAGCAGTTCGGGCTGTTTCGCCAGGCTCCAAGTGATGAAGCCGATGCCGAACGGCGCAAAGCCCTTCAGCTCTGCGGCCTCCGTCTGAAGTCGGACACGGTCACCGTATCCACCACCCAGGATGCCGAATCCGCCGGCCTCGCTGACAGCGCGCGTCAGCCGGCTGCCCGCGATCGTGTCCATGGGAGCCGACAAGATCGGATGTCTGATCCCCAGCAACTCCGTCAGCGGCGTGGCAATCGGCATGAGTCCTCCTGCTCTGGACAGGAAGATTAGGCGCGAATATCATTCTTCAAAATTGAATTCTACAGAACGCTGCCATCTCAAAAGAGAAACGGGCCATGGAACTCAGCGATCTCAACACCTTTGCCGCAGTCGCCCGCACCGGCGGCATCACTCGCGCCGCGGAAGAGCTGAACACCGTGCAATCCAACGTCACCCAGCGCGTGAAGGCTCTGGAGGCGGAGATCGGCACACCGCTGTTCGAACGCCACAGCCGGGGCATGACGCTGACCGGCGCCGGCAGGCGCCTCCTGCCCTACGCGCAACGGATGGCCGCACTCTCGCGTGAAGCCGTGCTGGCCGCGCGCGACGATGGCGCGCCAAAGGGACCGCTTGCGATCGGCTCGATGGAGACGACCGCAGCGGTGCGGCTG
>NZ_AJQF01000386.1:0-26116 GCF_000261705.1 Bradyrhizobium genomosp. III
CCGTGCGCCTTTCCTTGCGTACCTCGCCGACCGCCGACCTCGTCGCGAGCGTGCTCGAAGGCGCGCTCGATGGTGCCTTCGTCGCAGGTCCGATCGCGCATGATGACCTCACTGCGACGAGCGCCTTCCGCGAGGAGCTGGTGCTGGTCAGCGCGCGTCGCTGGGCCTCACTTGCCGAGCTGCGCGCCGGCACGCCGGAGTCCGGCCCGACCGCGCTGGTGTTCCGCACCGGCTGTACCTACCGCCAGCGGCTCGAGCAGATCTTCGTCGAGTTCGGCTGGCCTTCCGCCGCACGCTTCGAGCTCGGCACGCTCGACGGCATGATCGGCTGCGTCGCCGCCGACATGGGCGTGACGTTGCTGCCGCGCGCGGTCGTCGAACGTAGCGCAATGAATGGCACCGTCTCGATCCACACCCTGAGCCCGTCGCAAGCGCGGGTCGAGACACTGTTCATCCAGCGTCGCGCCGGCCATCAAACGAGCGCGCTCTGCAGTTTTGCCGCTTGCCTGAAGACTGACGAGGACGTCATCGCGGCCTGACGCGGTGACGCCGCGTCAGGCGGCGCTGTTCTAGAGTCGAATGTCCTCATAGGATTCGATCCGCCGCGGGCCGACCGAGGTCGCCTCGTGCGAATCCGCGTCGGCAAGATTGCCGAAGTCGAGCTTGGTCAATTTCGCCAGGTCCGCGATCGAGACCTGGAAGACGCTGACGTCCTCCTCCGACATCTTTTCGCGCAGGTCCACCTCCTGGATGCGATCGATCTCCATGACCAGCTTTCGCTGGCTCATCAGGAATGCCGCCGCCTTGAGCGCGTCGTCATCCTCGTTGCGTCGGATCAGGATCTTCCAGAAATATTTCGGGATTTGAACGCCGCCGAAGCTCGGATCCTTGTGCGGCCGGCCGGCCGGATTGGGCAGATCGGATCCGTCGGCGTCCGGCCCGTCGAACACCGGACCGTTCATGACGATGCCCTTCTCCTCCCCTTCGAGCAGGACATCGCGCGTGTAATCCTCGAGGCCCGCCCAGAGCTGCTTGCCCTGGTTGAACGAGAAGAACTGCGGCGAGCAATTGGTGAAGTGGAAGGAATCGTCGCCGTGCTGCTTGGCCGCGGCGACGGTGTCGCCCCAGGTCGCATCGAGGCGGCGCACGAGATGACCGCGATCGAACGGGTTCTTGCTGCGGTCCGCCTCGAAGGTGGCCTGCTTGCGGTAGAACTCGTCGCCGATCTGGGCATCGTCGTCGATGCGCGGATCGCGCAACCAGGAATCGCCTTCGCGCTTGCCGACGTCCTGTTGCTGTCCGCCGTCGATATTGACACAGCTGAAGAAGGCGAGCCGGCGCTCCTTGTTCATGACGACGCTGTAGTTGAAGTATTTCAGCTCGGACTGCCTGGAGCTTCCCTTCAGCGTCGCGATCCGGGACTTGAGAGCGGCCGGAATCTTCGGCAGGGCCACCGAGAATTTACCGGTGCCGAGAAAATTCGCTTTGTATCCGGGACGCGATTTCAGCGTGCTCTGATCGATATGCACGGCCTCCATGGGCAGGCCGTTCGCACTGATGCGAGGCAGGAGGCCGGCCGGCGGAGCGATCAACGGCTTGCTACCGTTCGGCATACCGCCGTTCTGCGTCCCTGCGTTACCCCCAGCCGGACCCGGCACGGGTACCAGCGGAGCGAACGGAATGTCCTTCCTGAACATCGGCAACGGCACCCGGATCGGGACCACCAGCGCGGCGCCGTCGAGCGACTGCTCGACCCAGATGTTGGCGCCGTAAGCGGGCGCGGCGACCGGTGCGCGGACCTTCTCGATCTCCTGCCGGTTCGGCGGCTCCTCCTCGTCCAGCACCGGCTTGATCAGGGGATGGGAGCCGACGGCCACTTTGAGATCGGCGACGATCGCGCTGATCCGGATGCCTTCATTGGCGATCCAGTCGATCGAGGATTCGTCCATCGACGACTTCCACACCTTGCCGTCCTTGGTCAGGGTGCGGCCCTGCGCATCCTTCCGGGGAACGCCGCTGTGATGCAGCGCGACCACCTGCCAGAAGCGATTGAATGCCGGCGAGCCCGACGATCCCGCCGTCGTATCGGTGTTGTACCAGAGGAAGTCGCCGACATATTTGAGCAGCTTGTTCTCGCGGACACAGACCTGCTTCATCTGCCCGCTGGGATGCTGGACGATGGTGAGGTACTCGCCGGGGTCTGCCTTGCCGGGCGCGCCGCTGAGCGGCAGCCATCCCCAATCCTCGAGCTCCTCCCCGCCCGACAGCGAGGTCGGCGCCACCGCGACGATCGAAAAATCCAGCCTGTCATTGGTGTAGAAGAATTTGCCCGGCTCGAAGCCGAACCGCACCGGCACGCGCTCCTGTCCAGAGACGTCGAGCTCGTAGTTGAAATCGGCGATCGAATTGGCGGCCTCGGCCGGCTTGCCGAAGACATGATGGTTGGTCAGCAACAGGCCCGGCCCGATCAGAAAGCCCGAGCCGTAGCCGAGCAGATTCGACTTGAGATCCCTGAGCTGAATGCGGCAGATCGAGCGCGAGGCCGCGGTCCCCTTGGCGAGATAATTGATGCTGTCGAGATCATTGCCCTGGATGATCCGCTCCAGGCCGATCTCGGCCTTCTCCACGTCCTGCGTCTCCGCCAGCAGCTGGCGCTGGCGCAGGCGCATCTTCTCGACGGTCATCTCGATCGGACCGTCGCCCAGTTTCCGGTTCAGGGCTTCGGGTGAGAACTCGGCTTGTTTGAATCGCCTTTCTGAGCCCGCGATCAGGCTTGGCTTGATGAGCATCGTGACCTCTCAAATGATTGGGCGAATATGGGACGTGGTCGGGGCGCATTAAAAATTTGCGCCAAGGTTGCAGCACGGGCGGGACTGCCGGTCGCTGCCGATCGTTCTGGAAATCGGGGCACGTGCCCCACACTACTTTAGACCTACATTTCTACCGCTTCACAACCATAGCGTCAATCGATGCGCGCTGCCGGAGACGCGACATCATGCCATGGCCCGCGACGTCACCCGTGTGAGATTTGCCACAAATGATCGATGCACTTTGTGCATCACGATTTCCCGCGCATGTTGCGGCCGCCGATAATCTGCGGCTTCAGCTGCCACCGCCGCAGCGCCACGACGGCCCAGACCGCTTCGACCAGACCGAACGGCCAGGCGCCCTGGAGAAAGCCGTAAGCCGAGCCGAGCGCGCAGGATGCGGCGAACCACAGCACGAACCAATGGCCGCGATCTTCCAGGGCGTAACTGACCAGCATCGCCGTGACGGCGAACAGACCGAATAATGTCAGCGCATCCATTGTTCCGGGTTCACTCCGCGGCGTAACGCGTGATATGCGCTACGCCATGCCGGCTCTTATCCTGCCTCTCGTCGATGCTGCAACCCACTGGCCCGCCCGCGGCGCGCTGGTCGGGCTCGACCTCGGCACCAAGACCATCGGCGTTGCCGTATCCGACCCGGACCGGCGGCTTGCGACCGGCGTCGAGACGATCCAGCGCAAGCAGTTCAAGCAGGACGCCGCCCGGCTGCTCGCGATTGCGGCCGAGCGCAGGGTGGTCGGCTTCGTGCTCGGCCTGCCCATCAACATGGACGGCAGCGAGGGTCCGCGCGCGCAATCCACCCGCGCCTTCGCCCGCAATCTCGCCGGCCTGACCGCCCTCCCCATCGGCCTGTGGGACGAGCGCCTCTCGACCGCGGCCGTCGAGCGCGAGCTGATCGGCATGGATGTCAGCCGCGCCAAGCGCGCCGAGGTCATCGACGAGCACGCCGCGATCTTCATCCTGCAAGGCGCGCTCGACCGCCTCGCCAATCTCCGTTCAGGGACCACCTGACCGATGGCCGTCGTGATTGCGGCGCTGCTGCCGGTCTTCATCCTCATCGTGCTCGGCATCGTGCTGAAGCGCAGCCTGATGCGGCTGGACACGCAGTGGCACGGGCTGGAGCGGCTGACCTATTTCGTGCTGTTTCCGATGCTGCTGATCCAGACGCTGGTGAAGGCCGACCTCTCCAAGGTGCCGGTCGCGGGTGTCGGCGGCGCGCTGCTGCTGTCGGCGCTGGCGATGTCGCTGCTCTGCCTCGCGCTGCGCCCTGCCTTGGCCCGGCTCGATATCGACGGCCCCGCCTTCACCTCGATCTTCCAGGGCGCGACGCGCTGGCAGACCTTCGTCGGGCTATCGGTCGCCGCCAACATGTTCGGCGATGTCGGGCTGGCGCTCGCCTCCGTGGCGATGGTCGCGATCATTCCCCTCGTCAACGTGTTGAGCGTCGTGGTGCTCGCCCATTACGCCGCGCCGGAGAAGCAGTCAGCGCAGACCATCGTCATGACGGTGATCCGCAATCCCCTGATCTGGGCCTGCGCGATCGGGCTCTTCGTCAACGTCACCCACCTGCCGTTGCCAAAACTCTGGCACGAGGTGGCGGACGCGCTCAGCCGCTCCTCGCTCGCGATCGGCTTGCTCGTCACCGGCGCCGGTCTGCATCTCGAAGGCCTCTTGCGTCCAAGCCTGGCCGCGGCCATCGGCGTCGTCTTCAAGCTCGCGCTGATGCCTGCGCTGGCACTGGCGCTGGCCGTCTGGTTCGGACTGTCGGGCGACAGCCGCGCGATCGTGGCGATCTGCGCGGCGGTGCCGACCTCGTCCAGCGCCTATGTGATGGCGCGCCAGATGGGCGGCGATGCCCCGCTGCTGGCGCAGATCATCACGCTGCAGACGATTTTGGCGGCGATCACGATGCCGATCGCGATCGCGCTGGCGGCCTAGCTTCCTAGCCACATCGTCAGCACCACCGCGGTGAGATTGTTCAGCGCGTGCAGCACGATGGTGAGCCAGAGCGAATTCGCGCGATAGCGCATGTAGCCGAACCACAGGCCGATGGTGAAGACCTCGGCGAGGAAGTACATGTCGTATTGCAGGTGCACGACCGTCCAGACCAGCGACGACAGCAGGATCGCGCCCGGCACGCGCAAGAAACTCGCCGACCAGCCGCGATAGAGGAAGCCGCGCGCCAGGATCTCCTCCGACATCGGCGCAGCCACGCTGAAGGCGAACAGCAGCAACAGCGCCGCGCCCTTGTCGCGGCCCGATTTCAACAGATCGGTCATGAAGCCCGGCGTCGCCTCGCGGCCGAGCGCGCGCGACATCGTCTCCCAGACCAGCACCAGCAGGATGAGGCCGACCGCACCGAACAGCAGTTGCTTCCAGGACGGCCAGTGCAGCGCGAGATAGTCGACGAAGGAGGCTTTCTTGATGGCAATGGCGAGCCACACCGCCAGGAGCGTCGCCGGCAGGCCCATGATGACCGACAGCGCGAGCGCCTGCGGATCCTGGCCGACCGCCTGGAGCGAGGCGAAGTCCATGGGAAGACCACGCTGCACCACCAGCAGGACAACGGCGCCGATCTGCCCGACGAACATCGCCACGAAGACGAAGAGGCCCCACAGCGCGGTGCCCCAGAACATCCAGAAGCGCGGCGTCGCTGGCGTCACGGTCAACGGCGGATGGTCGGGATTGAGGGAATCCATCAGGAGGCTTTCGTTGGGAAGACTCACGGCAGCGCCCGCTCCAGCAGCGCGCGCATCTCGCCGCTCTCCAGCTCGACCGCGCCATACATGCTGGCGTGGGTCGCTGCGAGGCGCGTGGCGGCAAACAGTTCGGCGTGGCGCGGCGACACGCCGTTGAGCGCCGCAGCGGCGGCAAGCAGTGCCAGCTTCTCGACCGCAAGCCGCGCGACGCGCTCGCCATCGGCGCGGCGGAAGGTCTGACCGATGAACGCAATCGCTTCGCCTGCTCCGGGCAAGCCCTTCGTCTCGGCCGCAAGCGATTGCAGCACAGCCGTCGCCGCCTCCGGCTCGCGCGAGAGCGCCCGGAGCACGTCGAGGCACATCACGTTGCCGGAGCCCTCCCAGATCGCGTTGACCGGCGATTCCCGGTAGTGCCGCGCCAGAATGCCGTCCTCGACATAGCCGTTGCCGCCGAGGCATTCCATGGCCTCATAGAGGAACGGCGGCGCACTCTTGCAGGTCCAGTATTTGATTGCGGGGGTCAGCAGCCGCATATAGGCGGCCTCCGCCGCATCGTGCGGCGTGCGGTCGAAGGCGCGGCAGAGCCGCATGACCAGGGCTGTGCTCGCCTCGACATGCAGCGCCATGTCCGACAGCACCGCCTGCATCAGCGGCTGATCGGCCAGATGTTTCTGGAACACGCTGCGGTGACGGGCGTGATGCAGCGCATGCGCAAGTCCCGAGCGCATCAGGCCGACGGAGGCGATCGCGCAATCCTGCCGCGTCAGCTGCACCATTTGGATGATGGTGCGGATGCCCTTGCCCTCCTCGCCGACCCGTTCGGCGTAGGCACCGACGAACTCGACTTCGGACGAGGCATTGGAGCGGTTGCCGAGCTTGTCCTTCAGCCGCTGGAACTGGATCGCATTCACCGAACCATCCGGCGCAAAGCGCGGCATGAAGAAACAGGTCAGCCCGCTGTCCGCCTGCGCCAGCACCAGGAACGCATCGCACATCGGCGCCGACATGAACCATTTGTGGCCGGTGATGCGATAGGCCTCGCCGTCGGGCACCGCACGCGTCATGTTGGCGCGCACGTCGGTGCCGCCCTGCTTCTCGGTCATGCCCATGCCGAGCGTCATGCCGCGCTTCTGCCACCACGGCGCAAAGCTCGGGTCGTAGCTCCGGGTCGACAGCACCGGCATCACCCTGCCGAGCAGGTCCGGCTGCATCGCCAGCGCACCGACCGAGGCGCGCGTCATCGTAACAGGACAGAGGTGGCCGGTCTCGACTTGCGCGGCCATGTAGAATTTTGCGGCACGAATGACTTCGGCGGCATCGCCCGCAGGCTTGCCGTTCGCGGTCCAGGTCGAATTGTGGACGCCGGCATGAGCGCTGTGTGCCATCAGCTCATGATAGGCCGGGTGAAACTCGACCTGGTCGCGGCGATTGCCTTTTGCGTCGAAGGTGCGCAGCTTCGGCGTGCTCTCGTTCGCGACGCGCCCGCGATCGGCCATCGCGGCCGAGCCCCACTGCCTGCCGAACTCCGACAGCTCGCGTTCCGCCGCCGCGCCGCCATTGGCCTTCACCGCATCGACCAGCGGCCGATCCACGGCGAACAGGTCGATATCCTCGAACGGCGGCGACTGGTTGAAGACCTCGTGGGTCGCGAAGCTCGGCTGGGTCATCAGGTTTCCTCGGCGCGGACTTTAGTTCCGGCGCGGCTGAATCGGGAAATCATAGGCGGCCCCGCCCGCCCCTGGCAGGGAAAAATGCCACCACTCCTTCGAATAGTTCACAAAGCCTTGCCTGGCCATCGCAGCCACCAGCCGCTTGCGCCAGGCGCGCTGCTCCGGTGTGATCGACGGTGCCGCAGTATGGCCCCTCGTGTCGGTGCAGTCGTAGCCGGTGCCCATGTCGACGCTGCCTTCCGGCGCGCGCGCTTCGACCGGCGCCGTGCAGTCGGCATAGGTCTTTGCCGCATCATATTTGGCGGCGTTGTCGGCTTTGAGATCGACCAAGGTCAGATCGAGGGCGGCGCCCGTCGAATGCTGCGACCGGCTCGCGATGTAGCCGAGGCGGAACAGCTCGGGCTTGGGGATCTTGGGATTATAGCGCCGCTCGGCCGCCGTCTCGTGACCGTTCTGCGACCACTTGACCATATCGAGCGACGCCCGCGCCGGCCGGTAGCAGTCGAACATCTTGAGCGAGAGGTTTTGCGCCGCCAGCTCTTCTTGTACCGCCTTCAGCCGCAGCCCGACTTCGCGCTTCACCACGCATTCACCGGCATTGTAGCCGGCAAGCGGGCGGCCGACGAAATTGTTCGAGGTGGCGTAGCGGATGTCCTCGATGATGCCGGGATCGATCTCGCGCAGATAGACGAAGCCGCCGGGGAGCGATTGGGCCAACGCGGATGAGATGGAGGCGATTGTTAAAAGTACGATCAAAATCGATTTGATGGAGCGCATCTAAACTTCCTTGTCATTCCAGGGCGATGCGAAGCATCGAACCCGGAATCTCGAGATTCCGGGTCTGGCGCTTGCGCGCCATCCCGGAATGACCGTGTACCAGACTCCTCAGGGGATAACTCCCCGCCCCGGCATTGGCCCTTGCCCCGTCATGCATCCGCGCCTATAGCTCTCGTTTTAATGACATCGAAATCGACCTTCGTCCTCGGCCACCGGCATTTGCTGGGCATCGAGGGCCTTTCCGCGGCCGACATCACCGGCCTCCTCGACCTGTCCGAAGAATATGTCGAGCTCAACCGCCAGGTTGACAAGAAGCGCACCGTCCTGCGGGGACGGACGCAGGTGAACCTCTTCTTCGAGGCTTCCACCCGGACCCAATCCTCGTTCGAGCTCGCCGGCAAGCGCCTGGGCGCCGACGTCATGAACATGTCGGTGTCCTCCTCGTCCATGAAGAAGGGCGAGACGCTGATCGACACCGCGATGACGCTGAACGCGATGCACCCGGACATCCTGGTGATGCGCCATCACGCCTCCGGCGCGGTGGAACTGCTGGCGCGCAAGGTTGACGGTTCCGTGATCAATGCCGGCGACGGCGCCCATGAGCATCCGACCCAGGCCCTGCTCGACGCGCTCACCATCCGCCGCAACAAGGGCCGGATCGAAGGGCTCGTGGTCGCGATCTGCGGCGACGTGCTGCATTCGCGCGTCGCCCGCTCGAACATCATCCTGCTCAACACGATGGGCGCCCGCGTCCGCGTGGTCGGTCCCACCACGCTGCTGCCGCCGGGTATCGAGCGGATGGGCGTCGAAGTCGCGCGCGACATGCGCGAGGGGCTCAACGGCGCCGACATCGTCATGATGCTCCGGCTCCAGCGCGAGCGTATGAACGGCTCCTTCGTGCCGTCATCCAGCGAGTACTTCAACTATTTCGGGCTCGACCAGAAGAAGCTCGCCTACGCCAAGCCCGACGCACTGGTGATGCATCCGGGCCCCATGAACCGCGGCGTCGAGATCGACTCGATCGTGGCCGACGGCGCGCAATCCCTGATCCGCGAACAGGTGGAGATGGGTGTCGCCGTGCGCATGGCGGTGCTGGAAGCGCTCGCCCGCAACCTGCCGAACGCGTGATGCCGATGCTGACCGATCGCCGCCCCATCCTGCTCGCCAACGCCCGCGTCGTCGACCCCTCCCGGGATTTCGACGGTGTCGGCGACGTTCTCATCGCCGACGGCGCCATCCGCGAGACCCGCCGCGGCATCGGCGCGGCCGGCGTCCCCGAAGGCACCGACATCGTCAACTGCTCCGGCAAGATCGTCGCGCCCGGCCTGATCGACATGCGCGCCTTCGTCGGCGAGCCCGGCTTCAGCCATCGCGAGACCTTTGCCACAGCGAGCCAGGCGGCCGCGACCGGCGGCATCACCACCATCATCTGCCAGCCCGACACCTCTCCGGTGATCGATAATTCGGCGACCGTCGACTTCGTGATGCGCCGCGCCCGCGACACCGCGATCGTCAACATCCAGCCGATGGCAGCGCTCACCAAGGGCATGCACGGCGATGAGATGACCGAGTTCGGTCTGCTCAAGGCCGCGGGCGCGATCGCCTTCAGCGACGGCGTCAGAAGCGTGACCAATGCGCAGGTGATGCGGCGGGCGCTGACCTACGCGCGGGATTTCGACGCGCTGATCGTCCACTACACCGAGGACCCCGATCTCGTCGGCGAAGGCGTGATGAACGAGGGCGAGTTCGCCTCGCGGCTCGGCCTGATGGGCATCCCGAATGCCGCCGAGGCCGTGATCCTGGAACGCGACATGCGCCTCGTGGCGTTGACCGGCGGCCGCTATCACGCGGCCTCGCTGACCTGCATCGACTCGCTCGAGATCCTCCAGCGCGCCCGCGACGCCGGGCTCGCCGTCAGCGCCTCGGTCTCGATCAACCATCTTGCGCTGAACGAGAACGACATCGGCCCCTACCGTTCGTTCCTGAAACTGTCGCCGCCTTTGCGGACCGAGGACGACCGCCGCGCGCTGGTGGCCGCAATCGCCTCCGGCCTGCTCGACGTCATCATGTCCGACCACAATCCGCAGGACGTCGAGGTCAAGCGCCTGCCGTTCGCCGAAGCCGCTCCCGGCGCCGTTGGTCTCGAAACCATGCTGCCCGCGGGCCTGCGCCTCGTCCACAATGGCGAGCTGGACCTGAAGACGCTGATCCGGGCGATGTCGACCCGCCCGGCCGAGTTGCTCGGCCTGCCCGGCGGAACCCTGCGCGCAGGCAGCCCCGCCGACGTCATCGTGATCGACCCCGATGTGCCCTGGGTGGTCGATCCCGCCGACCTCAAATCGCCCTGCAAGAACACCCCGTTCGACGAGGCCCGCTTTACAGGCCGCGTGGTGCGCACCATTGTCGGCGGACGCACGGTCTACGAGCATGTCTGACGTGAAATACAGCCTTTGGAGCTGCCGCCATGGGGCTTGAAGCATTTCTGCCGGTGGCCTTCGTCGTCGGCTACCTCCTCGGCTCGATCCCGTTCGGGCTGGTCCTGACCAGGCTCGCCGGCACCCAGGATATCCGCTCGATCGGCTCCGGCAGCATCGGCGCCACCAATGTGCTGCGCACGGGACGCAAAAGCCTCGCCGCGGGCACCCTCCTGTTCGACGCGCTCAAGGGCACCGTGGCCGTGGTGATCGCCGGCTACATCGCAGGACCCAATGCCGCCATGGTGGCCGGGCTCGGTGCCTTCCTCGGCCACCTCTTCCCGGTCTGGCTCAAGTTTAAGGGCGGCAAGGGCGTGGCCGTCTATATCGGCATCCTGCTCGGACTGTTCTGGCCCGGCGCCGTCGTGTTCTGCCTGATCTGGCTGGCGACCGCCTTCACCACCCGCTACTCCTCGCTCTCCGCGCTGGTGGCGGCGTTCGTCACGCCGATGTTCCTGTGGTGGTTCGGGCACCTTGCGCTCGCAGCCTTGTTCGCGGTGCTGACGCTGCTCTTGTTCTACGCGCATCGCGAGAACATCAAGCGATTGCAAGCTGGCAAAGAAAGCCGGATCGGCGAGAAGGCGTAGTCGCTTCGAGGTCCGCGTCTAAAGCCGGGGCATCTACGGATACCGAAGCCCCCTCTCTGCGTTATATGTCAAATCCTGTTCGCAACTGCCGGCGCTTTCGCGGCAGGCAGTAGCGAATGTGTTCCATGCCTGTCATCCTGACAGTCGAGATGGCGTTACGCGGTTGCTCAGAATGAGCGAGAAGATGGTCGGCGCGCATGACGGGGTTGGTTCGCGAGGTGCGTTGCGCACCGCGGCAAGCCGGCTGCTCTCGACCACCGACATTTGGTCCGATGCGCCCTCGCCGCCTCCCGCGCCTCCTCCCGTCTTGCCGCCAGCGCCGCAGCCTGATCCGATCGCGCAAGCGCCAGTGACGGCCGAGGTAGTGACCGCGACCGCGCCCGTTGCGCCCGCGCAGCTACCCGCCGGCCAATGGCCGCCGAGAAAGCTCTCGCTGGCGCTGCAGGGCGGTGGCACCTTTGCCGCCTTCACCTGGGGCGTGCTGGAGCGGCTGCTGGAAGAGCCGATCGAGATCGACACCATCAGCGGCGCCAGTGCCGGCGCTATCAATGCGCTCCTGCTCGCCTCCGGCCTTGCCGAGGGCGGCCGCGAAGCTGCACGTAGCCGGCTGAGCCGGTTCTGGATCCGCCTGATGCACGAGGCCTCGTTCCGCTCGCTGATGCTGGTCGGCGGCTTTTCGCCGGCGGGAAGCTCGGTCGCGTTCGGTCCGACGCTGCGCTCCGGCCAGTTTGATCCTTTCGATCTCGATCCGCTGCGGCAGGCGCTATCGCGCGACATCGATTTCGCCGCGCTACTCAATCCGGACTGCCCGAAGCTCCTGATCGCGGCGACACGGATCCGCGACGGGCAGCAGCAGATCTTCCGCAACGATGCCATCACCGCCGACGTCGCGCTGGCCTCGACTTGTCCGCCCTTGGTTCACTGCGCCGTCGAGATCGAGGGCGAAGCCTATTGGGACGGCGGCTTAGGCGGCAATCCACCCTTGCTGCGGCTGACGCAGGACACGACGACGTCCGACGTCCTGCTCGTCCAGGTCACGCCGGCGCGCGACAGCTACGTGCCGATCACGCTCGCCGCGATCGATCGCCGGCTGGACCAGATCGCGGCCAACGCCGCCCTCAATGCCGAGATCGCGGCGATCGAATGGGCGCAGGCTCATGCCGCGCCGTCGCTGCGCCTCACCAGGATCGCGGCGGAAGATTCCGTTGACGGTCTGGCCCAACGTTCGTCCACCGATCTCGGCCGCGGCTTCATTCGCCTGCTGCACCGGAACGGTCGCGCAGCCGCCGAGCGCTGGCTCGGGCAAGGCACCGCCGTCAGTGCAGCTTCACCTGCATCCGATCAGCACATCGCGAGCAACGAGCCCGCGCTAGCCTGATTTCGCCAGCGCATCCTCGAGGAACCACGCCGTTGCCAGCGCGCGCGCGTCGTTGCCAAAGCGTGCGATCACCTGCACGCCGATCGGCAGGCCATCCGCCTTCAGCACGGGCACGTTGACGCAAGGATTGCCCATCAGCGTCCAGAGCCGGTTGTAGCGGGGGTCGCCTGTCGTCGCGAGCGCCTTGGCCGGCGCCGTGCCGGGCGCCGAATAGGTCAGGAGCACGTCGACGCCCTCGAACAATTCGCCGAGCTCGCGGCGGCCGCGACGGCTGATCCGGCGCGCCTCGTCATAGTCCTTCGGCGTCAGATGGGCGGTGGCATCGAGGCTTGCCCGCAGCATCGGCGCGATCTCGTCGTGGCGCTCGGAAAACTCCCAGGCCAGCGCGCGATGCGCCTCGAAATCCTGGACGATGGGATGGATGCGCCAGGCCTCCTGCACCGCCTCGGGCAGATCGATCGTCTGCACGCTGGCACCGGCGCGCGCCGCCGCCTTCACCGCGGCCAACAGGCCCTCTTCGGCCGCCGGCTCCACGGCGCCGGCGAACTCCTGCCTGACCACGCCGATGCGCGGCGACTTCGCCGGGACGATGCCGGAAAATTCGCTGCGGCCGGTCATCGCGAGCAATCCGCACGCGAGATCCTCGGCGCGGGCGCCGAACAGGCCGACCGTGTCGAGCGCCCACGAATAGCATTTCACGCCGACCGTCGGCAGCATCCGGAACGAGGGCTTGATCGCAGCAGTCCCGCAATAGGCCGCGGGCCGGATCACCGAGCCGCCGGTCTGGGTGCCGAGCGCAAGCGGGATCATGCCGGCGCCGACGGCCGCCGCCGAACCCGCGGACGAGCCGCCCGGCGAGTGGCCGAAATTATGCGGATTGAGCGTCGGGGTCGGATCGCGCGAGGCGAACGCGGTCGTGGTGGTCTTGCCGATGATGGTGGCGCCTGCCCGCTTCAGCATCATGACAACAGGCGCATCGGCGCGCGGCTGCCAGCCGCGATAGATTTCCGAGCCCATCTCGGTCGGCATGTTCGCGGTGTCGATGATGTCCTTGATGCCGACCGCGATGCCGCGCAGCGGACCGGAGGCTTGCGCCTTCGCGGATTTGTCGTGGCGGACGAAGGCGCGAACGTCCTTCTCCCTGGCCTCTATCGCCGCATGCGACTGGGCGATGGCGGCCTCGGGCGAAAGCTCCCCCGCTTTGATGCGGCGCTGGAGGTCGGCGAGTGAGATCATGGCAAAACCCTTCTTATTGGCATCGCTTTTAGCATCGGGGCGGGACCAGGCAAGCGCACGTCGCTGTTGCGCAACGCCCTCAGGTTGTTCCATGCTGTGACTACAAGGAGACGCCGTGGACGCCATCAATCCGAGCGTGGAGCTGACCGAGGCTGACAGGATCGACCGCCTGCGGCTGATCCGCTCCGACAATGTCGGGCCGCGCACTTTTCGTTCGCTGGTGGATCATTTCGGCAGCCCGCGTGCTGCGCTGGAGCGGCTGCCTGATCTGGCGCGCCGCGGCGGCGCGGCGCGATCGGGGCGCATCTGCAGCGCCGACGAGGCCAAGGCCGAGCTCGCCGCGAGCCGCAAGTTCGGCATCGCCTGGCGCGCGCCCGGCGAGGACGGCTATCCGGCCCGGCTGGCGATGATCGACGATGCGCCGCCGCTGCTCGCGGTGCGCGGCGATGCCCAAACCCTGATGCGGCCGATGATCGCCATCGTCGGCTCGCGCAACGCATCCGGCGCCGGGCTGAAATTCGCAGGCCTGCTGGCGCGCGAACTTGGCGAAGCCGGTTTTATCGTCATCTCCGGGCTCGCCCGCGGCGTCGATCAGGCCGCGCATCGCGCCAGTGTCGCAAGCGGGACGATCGCGGTGCTCGCCGGCGGACATGATTGCATCTATCCGCCCGAGCATGGCGACCTGCTCGCAGGGATCCTCGACCACGCGGGGACTGCGATATCCGAGATGCCGCTCGGCCACGAGCCGCGCGCCCGCGACTTTCCTCGCCGCAACCGGCTGATCTCGGGCGCCTCGCTCGGCGTCGTCGTGGTGGAAGCGGCGCACCGCTCGGGCTCCCTGATCACCGCGCGGATGGCGGCCGAACAGGGCCGCGAGGTGTTCGCGGTCCCGGGCTCGCCGCTCGATCCGCGTGCCGCCGGCGCCAATGATCTGATCAAGCAGGGCGCGACCCTCGTCACCGAAGCTGCCGACATCATCAATGCTGTCGCACCAATCATGGAGCGGCCGCTGATGATTCCTGCGAGCGAGCCCGACAGCGAGCCGTTCGAGAGCGATCCGCAAGGGCACGACCGCGACCAGATCACCGGCCTGCTCGGCCCCACCCCCATCTCGATCGACGATCTCGTGCGGATGTCCGGCGCCTCGCCCGCGATCGTCCGCACCGTGCTGCTGGAGCTCGAGCTTGCCGGAAAGCTCGAACGTCACGGCGGCGGGTTGGTGTCGCTGCTTTAGCCGTCGTTGCGCTGGTCGAACTGCGTGCGCGCCGCCTCGATCTGCATCAGATGGTCGATCGCCCACTGCCCGAGCGCTTTCACCGGCTGTTGCAGCCCGCGGCCGAGATCGGTCAGCTCGTAATCGACGCGCGGCGGAACGGTCGGAAAGATCGTGCGCGTGACCAGGCCATCGCGCTCCAGCCCGCGCAGCGTCAAGGTCAGCATGCGCTGCGAGATGCCGTTGATCATGCGCTTCAGCTCGTTGAAGCGCTTAGGCCCGTCGCTCAGCATCATGATGACGAACACGCTCCATTTGTCACCGACGCGAGACAGCACGGAGGCGACCCCACGGCAGTCGGCGTGGTTGGGATCCGGTATCGGATCCGGCCTCTGCGCTGGCCTCGGCGAGGCAGGCAATTCGGTGTTCTCAGGTTTCAAAGATGTGCCCATGGCTCAAAAAAGTGCGTTCTTGCGGGGTTTTTGATAGTCACTCATGTAGCTCTGGTTACAAACTTATACCAGGGTGACCCCAAATGAAACTCCTCCATCTCGACTCCAGCGTGCTCGGCCCCCACTCCGTGTCCCGGCAGGTCTCCGCCGCCATCGTCGACCGGCTCCGGCACGCGACGCCCTCACTGGACATCATTTATCGCGATCTGACCCAGACCCCGCTGGCCCACCTCTCCGGCTCGCACCTTGCCGCCGCGCAAGGCGCGCCCGCACCGGCGGAACTCGGACCCGACCTTGCCGCAAGCGCAGCCGCGCTGGACGAGTTCCTGGCCGCCGACATCGTCGTGATCGGCGCGCCCATGTACAACTTCACGATTCCGAGCCAGCTCAAGGCCTGGATCGATCGCATCCTGGTGGTGGGGAAGACTTTCAAATACGGCGCAGCCGGGCCCGAGGGGCTCGCCGGCGGCAAGCGCGTGATCGTGGCGATCTCACGCGGCGGCTATTACGGCGTCGAAACGCCCTACGCAGCCGGCGAGCATCTCGAAACCTATCTGCGCTGGGTGTTCGGGTTCATCGGTATCACGAACGTCGAGTTCATCCCCGCCGACGGCATCCAGGTCGGACCGGATCACCGCGAGAAGGCGCTGGCGGGTGCGCTTCAGGCGGCAACAAGTCTTCGCGCGGCCTGAGATCATGCCGACATCATCAGTCGCCGGGGCCTTGCCTGCGGCGGCTGATGGACGGCGGCCGGTCTGCGAGGCTAGAACCAGGCGCCCTGCATGCCCAGGATGACGGCGACGAGCGAGACGAACAGGCCGATGCCGGCGAACAGAACCACTCCGATGAGTTCGGACGTATTGGAGCGTTTGGCCGGAACGGCGGAATTCTCGGTATAAATGCGTGGTGCTGAAATCGATGAAAAAATGCGGGCTGCTTTTGGCATATCGGACTCCCTTGAAATGAGTCTTGTGCCCCCTGCCCGTAAAAATGTCTTGGCAACTGGCGCGAAGGTTCAACGCCTCACGCAAGGTTCAGGAAAATACAGCTCGGCAGGTGCAGGAATCTGCCGGCGCAATCGCAATGATCGCGCCGACTGATTCAATTTTCACTTCACTTGATCAACCGCGATAGATCGGCGCGCCGCTCGGCGAGGCCACCGCGCCGCCGTCGACGAAGATCTCCTGGCCCTGCACATGCGCGGAATCATCGGAGGCAAGGAATAGCACCGTCTTCGCAACGTGATCGGTTTCGCCGATGCGCCCCAGAGGCGTCGACAGCGCGATCCGCTTCTCGAACGCCTTCTCGGCTTCCGGTGTTGCCGTTGCAGGTCCCCAGATCGGCGTGCGGGTCGCGCCGGGCGCGACCACGTTGACGCGGATGCCGCGCGGCGACAGCTCCGAGGCCATGATCCGCGCCATCGCGCGCACGCCGGCTTTCGCCGCGCCATAGGCCGAGTAGCCGGGAATGCCGAGCACGGAGATCACCGAGCCGTTGAGGATGATCGAGGCATTGTCGCTGAGATAAGGCAGTGCCGCCTGCACCGTGAAGAATACACTTGTCAGGTTCGTGCTGATGACCTTCTCGAAGACCTCGAGCGTGGCAGAGCCGAGCGACGTGCCGCCGGCGATGCCGGCGTTGGCGAACACGATGTCGAACTTGCCGAACTTTTCGGCGCCCTGCTTGATCGCAGCTTCCGTCGCCGCGATGTCGGTGGCGTCGGCAGCGAGCGCGAGCGCGTTCGGCCCGAGCTCCTTGGCCGCCGCCTCCAGAGTCTGTTTGTTGCGTCCGGTGATCACCACCTTGGCGCCTTCGGCCACGAACAGCTTGGCCGTTGCCAGCCCGATGCCGCTGTTGCCGCCGGTGATCAGGGCCGTCTTGTTCTTCAGTCTCACGTTCGCCTCCAGTGGTTGCATCATAAAACTATGTTGCCATCTAGGGCATATGGTTTTATGATGCAACCACACAAGCGCGTGATCGGCCCGACGATCGTGCGAACGCGACAGGACGGAACGATGGTGAAACGAACCAGCTTCGAGGGCGATGCCTGCCCGATCGCGAGGTCGCTGGACGCGCTTGGCGATTGGTGGTCGCTGCTGATCATCCGCGAGGCGCTGTTTGGCCTGCGCCGCTTCGGCGAATTCCAGAGCAAGCTTGGCATGGCCAAGAACATCTTGTCGGTCCGGCTGCGCTCGCTGGTCGACCACGGCATCCTGGCAACCGCCCCCGCCTCCGACGGCAGCGCCTATCAGGAATATGTGCTGACCCCGAAGGGCCGCGGCACCTTCCCGATCCTGGTGGCGCTCAGACAATGGAGCGAGGAGTTCGACGATCACCCTAAGGAGATCGCGACCGTGTTGGTGGATCGCGCCAAGCACCGCCCGGTGAAGAAGCTCGAAATGCGTGCGGAGGACGGACGGCTGCTTACGCCCGCCGACACCATGTTGAAGCCGCGGCCGCCGCGGCGGCGGTCGGCGTGATGACGCACGGTTGCCACCACAGCGTCATTGAGCGCAGCGAAACAATCCAGATTGCCACTGCGGAAAGGCTCTGGATTGCTTCGCTGCGCTCGCAATGACGGCTTGAAAGGACTTGTACAAAATACAGACGGCGTCGAAGATGCTCAAATAGCCGAAAGTGGCACCCATGCCCCTGCTCGCCATCGTCTATTTTTCCATCTCCGGCACCACCGAGTCGCTGGCGCATGCAGTGGCGCGCGGAGCGGATGGCATTGCGCACGTCGCGCTGTGTCGCATCACGGGCGACGATATCGTGTCGGGCCGCTTCCAGAATGAGAGCTTATTGGAAACGATCGACCGCGCCAGCGCCGTCGCATTTGGCAGCCCGACCTACATGGGCGGAGCAGCGGCGCAATTCAAAGCCTTCGCAGACGCCTCAAGCGACCGGTGGACCCAGCAGCGATGGGCCAACAAGTTCGCAGCCGGATTCACCGCGGGCGCTCTCGCGGGGGGCGATCAACTCCACACCTTGACCTACTTCTCCATTCTGGCTGCGCAGCACGGCATGCTCTGGTGCGGGCTGGATATTCCGGGCGGGGAGGATCCGAGCGGCCGGAATCGGTTGGGCAGCCAACTTGGCTTGGCTACCCACTTGGTTGGCGGCTTGTTACCTCAAAGCGACGTCAGCACGGCCGAATATCTCGGCCAGCGATTGGCGGCAACGGCCAGCCGCAACGGCTAACGTCATCGTCATTGAGCGCAGCGACTTGTCCGCCGAAGCCTTGGCGAAGGCGGAAGCAATGCAGAATCTCTCCGCGGAGACAGTCTGGATTGCTTCGCTGCGCTCGCAATGACGGGGATGGAGCAGCGCTCTCAACTCTTTGACCGTCGACCTGAGGCGCTCGTCCTGCAAAGCAGGGCGAGCCTCAGGACGACGGGTTGGGTAGTGCCCTCACGACAGCTTGCGCTTGCTCCGCAGCCTCACATGCTCGTCGGCCTCGAGCTTGGTCATGCCTAGGAGATAATGCAGCACGTCGAGCTTGTGGCGCTCGGCGAGCTTGCGCAATGCCCCGACCTGCTCGGCGATGAAGGCGACGGCTTCGTCCACGCCGCCCTCCCCCGGTTCCTCGTGACGCGAGCCTCCCGGCGCGCCTGATGCGGCGCGCGCCCGTTTCTTTCCTGGCTTAGTCACCAGACCCCACCCGAATCCATGCCCCGCAGAAACATTACGCCGATAGCGATCGCAACTCCAAGGTGGTATTTTACAACTTTCTCGATATGAAACTTTTCCCTCCCGGGCGACCTTCAACAGCCCTCGATTTGACAGGACCCGCCTCACCACCCATGTTCGGAGCGAAACGGCCGACCCGAGTCCTTTCGTTTTCGGCCTCAGATTTTCCCGTAAGTTACTGGAACTACATGAATATCGTCATTGTGGAGTCGCCGGCGAAAGCCAAGACGATCAACAAATATTTGGGCTCGTCCTATGAGGTTCTGGCCTCGTTCGGCCATGTCCGCGACCTGCCCGCGAAGAACGGCTCCGTCGATCCCGACGCCAATTTCAAGATGATCTGGGAGGTCGACCCCAAGGCGGCCGGCCGGCTCAACGACATCGCCAAGTCCCTGAAGAACGCCGACCGCCTGATTCTCGCCACCGACCCTGATCGCGAGGGCGAGGCCATCTCCTGGCACGTGCTGGAGGTGCTGAAGGAAAAGCGCGCGCTGAAGGACCAGAAGATCGAGCGGGTGGTGTTCAACGCCATCACCAAGCAGGCGGTCTCGGACGCCATGAAGCATCCGCGCCAGATCGACGGCGCGCTGGTCGACGCCTATATGGCGCGCCGCGCGCTGGACTATCTGGTCGGCTTCACCCTCTCCCCCGTGCTGTGGCGCAAGCTGCCGGGCGCCCGCTCCGCCGGCCGCGTGCAGTCGGTGGCGCTGCGCCTCGTCTGCGACCGCGAGCTCGAGATCGAGAAATTCGTCGCGCGTGAATATTGGTCGCTGATCGCGACCCTGCTCACCCCGCGCGGCGATGCGTTCGAGGCCCGTCTCGTGGGCGCGGACGGCAAGAAGATCCAGCGCCTCGACATCGGAACCGGCGCGGAAGCCGAAGACTTCAAGAAGGCGCTGGAGACGGCCGCCTACGCCGTGACCTCGGTAGACGCGAAGCCCGCCCGGCGCAATCCGCAGGCGCCCTTCACCACCTCGACGCTGCAGCAGGAAGCCAGCCGCAAATACGGCTTTGCGCCGGCGCACACGATGCGCATCGCCCAGCGCCTCTATGAAGGCATCGACATCGGCGGCGAGACCACCGGACTCATTACTTACATGCGTACCGACGGCGTGCAGATCGCCCCCGAGGCGATCACCCAGGCGCGCAAGGTGATCGGTGAGGATTACGGCAACGCCTATGTGCCGGACGCTCCGCGCCAGTACCAGGCCAAGGCCAAGAACGCCCAGGAAGCGCACGAAGCGATCCGTCCGACCGACATGTCCCGCCGCCCCGACAGCATGAGCCGCAAGCTCGACGCCGATCAGGCGCGACTTTATGAGCTGATCTGGAAGCGCACCATCGCGAGCCAGATGGAATCGGCCGAGCTCGAGCGCACCACCGTCGACATCACGGCGAAGGCAGGCTCCCGCACGCTGGAGCTGCGCGCCACCGGCCAGGTGGTCAAGTTCGACGGCTTCCTCGCGCTCTACCAGGAAGGCCGCGACGACGAGGAGGACGAGGACTCCCGCCGCCTGCCCGCGATGAGCCCGAACGACGCGCTCAAGCGGCAGAGCCTGTCCGTCACCCAGCATTTTACCGAGCCGCCGCCGCGCTTCTCCGAGGCCTCGCTGGTCAAGCGCATGGAAGAGCTCGGCATCGGCCGGCCCTCGACCTATGCCTCGATCCTGCAGGTCCTGAAGGACCGCGGCTACGTCAAGCTGGAGAAGAAGCGCCTGCACGGCGAGGACAAGGGCCGCGTCGTGATCGCGTTCCTGGAAAGCTTCTTCAGCCGCTACGTCGAATACGATTTTACGGCGGGTCTCGAGGAGCAGCTCGACCGCATCTCCAACAACGAGATCTCCTGGCAGCAGGTGCTGAAGGATTTCTGGACCGGTTTCATCGGCGCCGTCGACGACATCAAGGATCTGCGCGTCGCGCAGGTGCTCGACGTGCTCGACGAGATGCTCGGGCCGCACATCTATCCGCCCCGTGCCGACGGCGGCGACGTCAGGCAGTGCCCGAACTGCGGCACCGGCCGGCTCAACCTGAAGGCCGGCAAGTTCGGCGCCTTCGTCGGCTGCTCAAATTATCCGGAGTGCCGATACACCCGCCAGCTCGCCGCCGATGGCGAGGCCAGCGCCGACCGTTCGCTCGGCCAGGATCCCGACACCGGCTTCGATGTCTGGGTCAAGGCCGGCCGGTTTGGTCCCTATATCCAGCTCGGCGAGCAGAAGGATTATGCGGAAGGCGAGAAGCCGAAGCGCGCCGGCATTCCGAAGGGCACGTCGCCCGGCGATGTCGAGCTCGAGCTTGCGCTGAAGCTGCTTTCGCTGCCGCGCGAGATCGGAAAACATCCGGAAACCGGCCAGCCGATCACCGCAGGCCTCGGCCGCTTCGGGCCGTTCGTCAAGCATGAGAAGACCTACGCCAGCCTGGAGGCCGGCGACGAGGTGTTCGACATCGGCCTCAACCGGGCGGTGACGCTGATCGCGGAAAAGGTCGCCAAAGGCCCGAGCCGCCGCTTCGGCGCCGATCCCGGCAAGGCGATCGGCGATCATCCCTCGCTCGGCACCGTCACCGTGAAGAGCGGCCGCTACGGCGCCTATGTCACCGCCGGCGGTGTCAACGCGACGATCCCCGCCGAGTTCGAAAAGGACACCGTCACGCTGGCACAGGCGATCGCGCTGATCGACGAGCGGGCTGCCAAGGGCGGCGGCAAGAAGCCGAAGAAGGCAGCGAAGCCGGCCAAGGCCAAGAAGACTGCAGAGAAGGCTGCGGACGGCGATGACGCCGCGCCGAAGAAGAAACCGGCCGCGAAGAAGGCGGCCAAATCGAAAACTGAATCCACCAGCAAGGCGCGCGCAGCCGTGTCGTCGACCGCAAAAACGTCGCCGACCAAGGCAGCCGCCCCCAAGGCCCCGGCCAAGAAGAGTGCCGGCAAGACTTGAGATCAAGAATTAGAGGTTAAGTGAAACGCAAGAATGACCGTGGCTTTCCCGACAGGCAAGCCATCGTCGCCTTCATCAAGGCAAATCAAGGAAACGTCGGCACCCGCGAAATTGCGCGCGAGTTCGGCCTGAAGAACGCCGATCGCGTCGAGCTCAAGCGCATATTGCGCGAGCTCGCCGACGACGGAACCATCAAGAAGAAGAGCCACAAGGTGTCCGAGCCGGACGCGCTGCCGCCGACGCTGGTCGCCGACATTACCGGCCGCGACCAGGACGGCGAATTGATCGCCTCCCCCACCGAATGGGACGAGGTCGAAAGCGGCGAGCCCCCCAAAATCCGCATCCAGATGCCGCGCCGGCCAAAGCCAGGCACCGTCGCCGGCGTCCGCGATCGCGTGCTGCTACGCGTCGAGCCGACGTCCGAGACCGAAGGCCCCGCCTATCGCGGCCACATCATCAAGGTCTTCGACAAGGCCAAGAGCCGCATCCTCGGCGTGTTTCGCAGCCTGCCCGAAGGCGGCGGACGGCTCGTGCCCGTCGACAAGAAGTCCGCGGACCGCGAGCTGAACATCGCCGCGGCCGACACACACGGCGCGCAGGACGGCGATCTCGTCAGCGTCGACATCGTCCGCACGCGCAGCTTTGGGCTGGCGTCCGGCCGGGTGAAAGAGAAGCTCGGCTCGGTCAAGTCGGAGAAGGCGATCAGCCTGATCGCGATCTACGCCCACGACATCCCGCTGCAATTCTCGCCCGCCGCGATGCGCGATGCGGAAGCGGCGGAGCCGGCCAATTTGAAGGGCCGCGAGGATTGGCGCGACGTGCCGCTTCTCACCATCGATCCGCCCGACGCCAAGGATCACGACGACGCGGTGCACGCGCAGCCCGATGAAGATCCCAACAACAAGGGCGGCTTCATCGTCAACGTCGCCATTGCCGATGTCAGCTTCTACGTCCGGCCGGGCAGCGCGCTCGACCGCGACGCGCTCGACCGCGGCAATTCGGTCTATTTCCCCGACCGCGTCGTGCCGATGCTGCCCGAGCGCATCTCGAACGATCTCTGCTCGCTGGTGCCGGGCGAGCCGCGTGGCGCGCTCGCGGTGCGCATGGTGCTCGGCCCCGACGGCCGCAAGCGCTCGCACAGCTTCCACCGCATCCTGATGCGCTCGGCGGCCAAGCTGAGCTACGCGCAGGCGCAGGCCGCGATCGACGGCCGGCCTGATGACACCACCGGCCCCCTGCTCGATCCGATATTGAGGCCGCTCTATGCCGCCTATGCCTGCGCCAAGCGCGCCCGCGACGAGCGCGATCCGCTCAATCTCGATCTGCCCGAGCGCAAGATCCTCCTGAAGATCGACGGCACGGTCGACCGCGTCGTCGTGCCCGAGCGGCTCGACGCGCACAAGCTGATCGAGGAGTTCATGATCCTCGCCAACGTCGCAGCCGCCGAGATGCTGGAGAAGAAGTCGCTCCCGCTGATCTACCGCGTGCATGACGAGCCGACCTTGGAGAAGGTCCACGCACTCGCGGAATTCCTGGAGACGCTCGACGTTCCCTTCGCCAAATCGGGCGCTCTGCGTCCCACCACATTCAACCGCGTGCTGGCCCAGCTCGAAGGCCATGACTACTACCCCCTGGTCAGCGAGGTCGTGCTGCGCGCCCAGGCGCAGGCCGAATACTCTTCGGAGAATTACGGGCACTTCGGCCTGAATTTGCGCCGCTACGCGCATTTCACTTCGCCGATCCGCCGCTATGCCGACCTCGTCGTGCACCGCGCGCTGGTCCGAGCGCTCGGTCTCGGCGAAGGCGCCCTGCCCGACAGCGAGACGCCGGAAAGCCTCGGCGAGGTCGCAGCCCACATCTCGGTGACCGAGCGCCGCGCGATGAAGGCGGAGCGCGAGACCGTCGACCGGCTGATTGCCCATCACCTGGCTGATCGCATCGGCGCGAGTTTCCAGGGCCGGGTCTCCGGCGTCACCCGCGCCGGCCTGTTCGTCAAGCTCGCCGAGACCGGCGCCGACGGCCTGATCCCGATCCGATCCCTCGGCACGGAATATTTCAACTATGACGAGAGCCGACACGCCCTCGTCGGCACGCGCAGCCGCACCATGTATCAACTGGGGGACGTGGTCGACGTCCGCCTGGTCGAGGCAGCGCCGATCGCGGGCGCGCTGCGCTTCGAGCTGCTGTCGTCCTCCAGTGAGACCGCGCCGCGCGAACGCAGACCATCCGGTCCGCAGCGCCGCCCCTCGTTCAAGGCGCAGCCCGGACGCAGCCCGGATAGAAAACGCAAGCCGGCGAAGCCAAAATCCGGCAACGGGAAGAAGGGCCAGGGAAAGAATAAGGGAAAGAACAAGGGCAAAGGCGGCGGTAAAAAGGGCAAAGCATGGTGACGATGAGCACGGCCCCAAAAACCTGGACGCGCGAGGCGGGTCTCGTCGAGAAGCGCGATCTCTGGACGGCGATGAAGCGCGGCTTTCGCGGCCGCTGCCCGCGCTGTGGCGAGGGCAAACTGTTCCGCGCCTTCCTGAAGACCGCAGACGATTGCGCCAAATGCGGCCTCGATTTCACGCCGCACCGCGCCGACGATCTGCCCGCCTATCTCGTGATCGTCATCGTCGGTCACATCGTGGTGCCCACGATCCTCTGGATCGAGACCAATTACACGACGCCGGTCTGGCTCAGCTTCGCGGCCTATCTGCCCTTCACCTTCGTCGCCTCGCTCGCGCTGCTGCAGCCGCTGAAGGGAGCTGTGGTCGGCCTGCAATGGGCTCTGCGCATGCACGGGTTTGACGAGAACCCTCCGGATGGTATTCCGCCGGTGTAAGCAAGAAGTAAAAAGCGTTGGGTGAGGACATGACGGATATTGCGCAAGTCGCGGAGAAGGCCAAGGCCCACGAGGAGAAGGAAGCCGATCATCATCCCTATTTCCGTCCGAGGGATGCGGCAACGCTGATCCTGGTCGACCGCAGCGGTGCCATTCCGAAAGTGCTGGTCGGCAAGCGCCACGACAAGGTGGTGTTCATGCCCGGCAAGTTCGTCTTCCCCGGCGGACGCGTCGACAAGGCCGACTATCGCGTGCCCTGTGCTGCGCCCATCACCGCCGAACTGGAGGCCAATCTCGCCAAGGGCAGCCCAAAGACGCCGGCCTCGCGCGCGAAGTCGCTCGCCATTGCCGCGATCCGCGAGGCCTGCGAAGAAACCGGCCTCTGCCTCGGGCGGACGGCCGAGGGCAAAGTGTCAAAACTCGACGGCCCCTGGAAGCCGTTTGCCGATGCGGGCCTGCTGCCCGATCCCTCCAGCCTGTTCCTGATCGCGCGCGCGATCACCCCGCCCGGCCGCGTCAAGCGGTTCGACACGCGCTTCTTCACCGCGGACGCCTCCGCGATCGCCCACCGCGTCGACGGCGTGATCCATGCCGATGCCGAACTGGTCGAACTGGTCTGGGTCGAGCTCGGCTCCAAGCCGCTGGCCGATTTGCATCCAATGACGCGCAACGTGCTCAACGAGCTCCACACCCGCCTTGCCACCGGCCAGCTGCGCCACGATGCGCCGGTGCCGTTCTTCCATTTCTACGGCGGCAAGATGCAGAAGGATATTTTGGGCTAAAGCATGATCCGGAAAAGTGCGCAGCGGTTTTCCGAAAAGATCATGCTTAAAACAACAACCTAAAGTGCGATGACGATTCATCCTCATCGCATCGCGCTTTAGTCAGTCCGCGTCCGGCTCGGTGCCGACATAATCGCGCGTCGGCAGCTTGAGGACGCGGCCGATCTCGCTTGCGAGCTGATCCGCCTCCTCTCGACGCGTGAAGCTCTGAAGTGTGATCGGCTCGATGCCCTTGTTGCCGCAGAGATTGACGTCGTACGTCCTCAGATCCGTATCGTAGTCGTCGATGACGCTGATGAAGTGATAGTCGGCGAGATTGCGCGACGAGCGAATGTTCAGCGGGCCGAACTGCCTGGTGATCACGATCTGGCGCAGCGTCTCGTTGAGCACGACGAAGTAGCGGAACGTCAGCAGGATGATGCCGGGGATGCCGACGAGCAGCCCGAATCCCGTGAACACCAGCACCGGCACGAGATCGTCGGCGAGCCTTCCGAAGCCGAAGAAATCCTGGCGCAGGCCGAGCGCGACATTCCACAGCAGATAGCCGCTTGCCGCCAGCAGCGGCAGCGACAGCAG